>CACYCN010000150.1 GCA_902772895.1 uncultured Ruminococcus sp. | reverse complement strand
TTTGTTTTTAACTCATTCAACATTAGGATGTTGAAAACTCTGTTTTTTCCACTTTACAAAATGTAGAATACTCATCTTTCAGGATAGATAAGTGATCCAGATCATAAAAAACGCCGTCTTTAAAAAGATGCTCCCGAAGGCATCCTTCATATTTCATCCCGAGTTTTTCCATCACCCGACGGGAAGCCGGATTGACAGACATACAGATTCCGCAGATTTTATGATACTGCAGTGCATAGAAGCCATATTTCAGCATTTCCCGGGCAGCCTCCGTAGCATAGCCCCGGTTCATATAATCCCTGTCAATATAATAACTGATATCGGCACGGCGATATTCTTCATTGATATTGATCAGTCCCACATTTCCCAGATACATACCGTTTTCACGCAGAATGACGGCATATTCATAAGCGGTATGCTGATTCCGGTTCAGCTTCATCATTTTGAACCACCATTTGGCACGCAAGCGGCTATAGTTTCTGGGAAACCCACAGGTTGTGGCATAGATTTCCGGCTGACGGATCACACGGAGATACCCGTCAATATCTTCTTTCCGGTATTCTCTGATATGCAGTCTTTCCGTAAAGAATTCCCTGATGTACATACTCATCACCCCTGATATCCGAAAAGGGACGTCCTGAAAATATCAGCACGTCCCTGTATCATTAACCGTTATAAGAATAGTTAGGTGCTTCCTTGGTGATCTGAATATCATGCGGATGACTTTCCTTCAGACCGGCACCTGTAATTCTGACAAATCTTGCTTTATCATGCAGTTCCTGAATATTGGCACAGCCCGTATAACCCATACCGGCTCTCAGACCGCCCATCAGCTGATAGATCGTATCCGACAGAGGTCCCTTATAAGGAACACGGCCTTCAACACCTTCCGGAACCAGTTTTTTATTACCGCTCTGGAAATATCTGTCAGCACTGCCTCTGCCCATAGCGCCAAGACTGCCCATACCTCTGTAGACCTTGAACTGTCTGCCCTGATAGATCTCGCTTTCACCGGGAGACTCCTCACAGCCTGCCACCAATGAACCGATCATTACCACACTGCCGCCTGCTGCCAGTGCCTTGACAATATCACCGGAATACTTCACACCACCGTCTGCAATGACAGGGATTCCATATTTGGAAGCTTCATAAGCGGCGTCATAAATTGCCGTAATCTGCGGTACACCGATACCGGCAACGATTCTTGTCGTACAGATGGAACCGGGACCAATACCCACCTTCACACAGTCAGCACCGGCATCAATCAATGCCTTGGCAGCTTCTGCCGTTGCGATATTACCGGCAATGAGCTGTACATTGGGGAATGCCTTTTTGACCTTATAAACCGAATTGATAATATTATTGTTATGACCGTGAGCGGAATCGAGTACCAGAACGTCAACCTGAGCTTTCACCAGTTCTTCCACACGTTCCAGTACATCGGCGGTTCCGCCGATTGCAGCACCGCAAAGCAGTCTGCCGTTTTCATCTCTGGCGCTGTTGGGATACTGCACGGACTTTTCGATATCCTTAATGGTAATCAGACCTTTCAGGATACCGTTTTCATCTACCAGGGGGAGTTTTTCGATCTTATGCATTTTCAGGATCTGCTGAGCCTCCAGCAGGGTCGTTCCGACAGGCGCTGTCACGAGGTTCTGATTCGTCATTACCTGAGAAATCTTCTGACTGTAATCACTTTCATCCATAAAACGCAGATCACGGTTCGTAATAATACCCACCAGCTTACCGTTCTCACAGATCGGTACACCGGAGATCTTATACTTTGCCATCAGCTTATTGGCATCAAATACATAATGGTTGGGTGTCAGCGAAAACGGATTGACAATAACACCGTTTTCGGAACGCTTGACACGATCAACAGCATCCGCCTGTTGTTCAATGGACATATTCTTGTGGATAATACCGATACCGCCCTCACGAGCAATCGCAATTGCCATTCTGGTTTCCGTTACCGTATCCATCGCAGCCGTCATCAACGGTGTATTGAGTTTGATCTTCTTCGTCAGATAGGTACTTACATCCACGTCCTTAGGCTGAACATTTGATTCACCGGGAATCAGTAAAACGTCATCAAATGTCAAACCCTCTTTTCCGAATTTTTGATTATAGTCTGTCATCAGCATCCTATCGTCTCCCCCATTCCTGAATTTTGTTATGAAATTTTCTGTTTAATTAGTATTTTATTATACCACAAAAGGTCTCGTTATAGTTCTTTTATAGAATTATAATTCATTCCTTCCCGGAAAATTTTTCTGCCAAATTGCCTGAAAAAATAGGCAACATTCCAGAGATATAACGTCACAATCAAGAAAATTATCCAATCATTTCTCTGATTAGCAAACTCTTCCTGACCTGACATTTTTCCCCGGAATTTTCCCTTTTGATCACCCATAAACAGCTCCCCTTATCCACATTTATCTCTTATCCGCTTTCTGATTTATCAGATATTGCCCTTGCCTTAGACAGATCGTAACTTGCCATGTTTTGCCCCGCAATACGCCGAAACAGTTTTGGCTCTTGCCTTATTTTCAACATGACACCACACAATAGACAGATTCGTTTTCGGGGGACCTCAACTCTTGATGACATCATACTGATTTCTGGAGACAAAAAAGCTGTGAAAACGCAGCGTTCATTCTGCACGTCTTCACAGCTTTATCTGATTGATGACCGGTCAGAGATATAGACGAATCATTCCGGTTTAATGACATCGATGCCCATATAGGGACGCAGCACTTCCGGTACGGTAACAGAACCGTCTTCATTCTGATACTGTTCTACGATAGCAGGAATAACACGGCTGGTTGCCAGACCGGAGGCATTCAGCGTATGGGCAAAGTGCATTTTCTTATCCTCGCCTCTGTATCTGACATTACCTCTTCTTGCCTGATAATCCCGGGCATTGGAAGCAGAGCTGACTTCCTTATAAATCTCCATGCTGGGGATCCATACCTCGATATCATAGGTTCTTGCCATTGAGAACGAACAGTCTCCGGCAGCTAACTTACTTAAACGATAATGCAGCCCCAACTCCTGAACGAGCTTTTCTGCCTTGCCGACCAACTCTTCAAAAGCGACATCCGATTTATCATCTTCTGTATATTGTACCATTTCTACCTTATTGAACTGATGTCCACGGATCATACCTCTCTCTTCACTGCGATAGCTTCCTGCTTCACGGCGATAACAAGGGGTATAGGCAATATATTTTTTCGGCAGTTCTTCGATGGGAACGATTTCCTCTCTATGGAGATTGACAAGAGCCGTTTCTGCTGTGGGGAGCATGAATCTCTTATCATTGCTGGTAGGATTCTCGATCCAATATACCTCATCCGTAAACTTAGGGAACTGACCTGCCACATAACCGCACTGATAACCCAACATATGCGGCGGCAGAATGAATTCATAACCATCCTTGATATGTTCATTGATAAAGAAGTTGAGCAGCGCCCATTCCATTCTGGAACCCCAGCCTCTGTACAGCCAGCTGCCGGCTCCGGCAATCTTGGCACCTCTCTGATAATCAATCATGCCAAGACTCTCACACAGATCCACATGATTCTTCATGGGGAAAGCAAATTCCGGTTTCTCACCGAAATATCTGACGGGAACATTCTGTTCCTTACCGCCGGCTGCCACATCTTCATCCGGCAGGTTCGGCAGAGAAAGCAGCAGATCTTTCTGTTTCTCTTCCAGTTCCGTAATCTTTGCGTCACCCTCTTTGATCTGGGCAACCAGTTCTTTCATTCTTGCCATGATCTCGCTGGCGTCACCGCCTGCTTTTTTGATCTGGGGAATCTGCTTGCTGGCGGCATTCTGTTCCGCCTTCATGGATTCCACTTTACCCATCTGCTCACGCTTAGCGGCGTCAACAGCGATAATCTCATCCACTACACTGTCAAGATCCATTTCTCTTTTCCGGATTCTTGCTTTTACTTCTTCGGGCTTTTCTCTCAGATACTTGATGTCAATCATTTTCATTCTCTCCTTTTAAAGATGTATCAGCCAAAAGTATTATAGCACACCTTTGGCAAATATGCTATATCAAATTATCAAATTTCCTATGGAAAATATCGTTTTCCGTTCACTCCCGGTCAAACAGCTTTGCCAGTTCGCCGAGATCCTCCTGACTATAGAATTCTATTTCCAGGACGCCGCCGTTATCCTTCCCGTTCACAACCTTGACCTTCCGGCTCAGATGTTCATTGAGTGCCAGTTCCACTTCATCGTAAAAAGAGTTTCTGGAATGAACAACCGGCTGTTTTTTGGCAGCATTGTCACTGTTGAGTTTTTTGGCAGCCTTTTCGATATCCCTGACGGTAAGGTCATTCTTTTCAATCAATCCTGCAATCCTGACCCGTTCCTCCGGATCATTGATACCCAATAAAGCTCTGGCATGACCGGTGGATATTTTTCCTTCCCGGAGCATAGTCAGTATTTCCTCCGACAGATTCAGCAGCCGCAGCGAATTGGCAATCACCGGCCGGCTCTTGCCAACGGTCCGGGCAATTTCTTCCTGTGTCAGGCCATAGGTTTCCTGCAGCACTTGATAACCCAGGGCTTCTTCCACGGGATTGAGGTTTTCTCTCTGCAGGTTTTCGATCATTGAAATCTGCATTGTTTCGGCATCCGACATTTCCCGGATAATCACCGGTACATCAAACAAGCCTGCCATTCTTGCCGCGCGCCAGCGTCTTTCTCCGGCAACCAACTGATAACCGCCTTCCGGCAGCGGACGTACCAATAACGGCTGCAGTACGCCATGTTTGGCAATCGAGTCCGCCAACTCTCCCAGACTTTCTTCGTTAAAGTCATGTCTTGGCTGATCCCGGTTCGGTTCAATATCCATGATTTTGAGAGTCACCGTACCTTCAGACTCTTCCGCATCGTTTTCCATAAAAATAGCATCCAGTCCTTTTCCCAATCCTGTGCGTTTTATCGCCATCTCACCAACTCCTTACCCTTCTGTTATTCTGTCAAGAATCATTTTCTTTATCACGGAAATCAAACAATCCGGATCAATGCGTACCAAAACTGCACTGCCGTATTGTTTGGTAAAGTCATACCGAATGGAACCGCCATGTTCCTGCCAATCAGAATCAGGTACGGTGATATGGCGATCTTTCCGAACCATTCCCTGAAACTGACCGGATCATATCAACCCTGATTATTCCGGATCAGTTCCTTTGACAACTCCATATAGGCAATAGCACCCTTACTGGATTTATCAAAATACATAATGGGCATACCGAAGCTGGGTGCTTCCGATAATCTGACACCTCTCGGAATCACCGCACCGAAGACTTTTCTCGGGAAGAATTTCTTAACTTCCTCCACTACCTGTTGTGTCAGATTCAGTCTGCCGTCATACATAGTCAGCAGCACTCCCTCAATATCCAGGAACTGATTATAACGCCGCTTGACCTTTCTGACCGTTCCCATCAGCTGAGACAAACCTTCCAAGGCATAATATTCCGGCTGGATCGGCACCAGTAAGGTATCCGCTGCACAGAATGCATTGGTCGTTATCAGTCCCAGTGAGGGCGGACAGTCAATAAAGATAAAGTCATAGTCTGCTTTGACCAGAGCCAGCGCATTTTTGAGTTTAGCTTCACGATGCTCCATTTCTACCAGTTCGATCTCAGCCGCAGCCAGATCCATACTGGACGGGATCAGATCCAGATTTTCAAACTGCGTCTTCACAATAGCATCCTTTGCCTTTACACTGTCGATCATGACGCTGTATGAAGAATACTTCACCGATCTCTTATCCACACCCACACCGCTTGTGGCATTTCCCTGCGGATCAATATCCACCAATAATATTTTCTTTCCGAGCTTACCCATTCCGGCTGCCGTATTCACTGCCGTGGTCGTCTTACCGACGCCGCCCTTCTGATTTGTCACTGCAATAATCTTTCCCAATTGATTCCCTCCCAATTTTCCGGGGACGCACCCCGAAGCCATGCCGAAGATCTACTTTATCATCCGCTGATAGGGCTGCCATTACCGGCAGTTTGCGTTATTCCCCCGGCACGGATCATCATCCCTGCACGGTTTTCCTTTATTTTTCGTGCATTTCTATTATATCACGAAGAGTCACGAATAGCAATAAAACCATCCCTGATTTTTTCAAAAATCCGCCGTCTGATCGGAAAATTCATCAGATGTTTCACGTGAAACATTGCCAGACCCTTGTACACTATCATTGTCTGTGCTATAATTTGAATAACTTATTCAGAACGGAGATATGATTTATGGAACATACCATTGCAGCTATTTCAACCGCTCACGGCGTCGGCGGTCTCGGAGTCATCCGGATCTCGGGAGAAAACGCCCTTACCGTAGCCGAATCGGTTTTCCGGTCCGCTATCGGAAAACGTGTCACGGAGATGAAAGGATATACCGCCGCCTACGGAAAAATCTATGACGGAGAGGAACTGATCGACGAAGCCGTCGTACTGGTCTTCCGGGCACCCCACAGCTATACCGGCGAGGATGTGGTGGAAATATCCTGTCACGGCGGACTCTATGTTACCAGACAGGTGCTGCGTGTTGTTCTGAAAAACGGCGCCGTATCCGCAGAAGCCGGGGAGTTTACCAAACGGGCTTTTCTGAACGGAAAAATGGGGCTCACAGAAGCGGAATCCGTCATGGATATCATTTCTGCCAGAGGAGCCCAATCCGCTAAAGCTGCCCTCTCCTGTCGGGAAGGAAAACTCCGTCAGCGCATTGATGCCGTGCGGGATACGCTTATCAATACCGCAGCCCATCTTGCCGCATGGGCGGACTATCCCGAAGAGGATATTCCGGAAGTGGATGCCGGACATCTGAGTTCAACTCTTCAGAACTGTCGGGATGAAATGCAGAAACTCCTGAACAGTTATGACGCCGGCAAGATCATGCGTGAAGGGGTTGATACGGTAATTGCCGGACGTCCCAATGTCGGTAAGTCTACCATTATGAATCTGCTGTCCGGCTGTGAACGCTCCATCGTCACCAATGTTCCGGGCACGACAAGGGATGTCATTGAAGAAACCGTTCTTTTAGGAGAGATTCCGCTTCGTCTGTCCGATACCGCCGGCATTCGCTCAACGGATGATCCGGTAGAAAAAATCGGCGTGGAACGGGCTAAGGACAGAATCCTGAAAGCCGGTCTCGTATTAGCGGTTTTTGATTCATCCCGTCCTCTCTCCGATGACGATAAAGAACTGATCGGTCTGCTGAGCGATGCCCCTGCCCTTGCGATTATCAATAAAACGGATCTTCCTACCGAACTGGATTCCGAATATATCAAAACTCATATCAGACATGTTGTCTTTCTTTCCGCTAAGGAAGGAAGCGGCTCCGAAGAACTGGAAAGACAGGTTGCCGAAATTATCGGTACTTCATCCCTGGACGCCTCTCAGGGAATCCTTGCTACCGAACGTCAGCGCAGTGCTGCCGAAAATGCTCTGCACTCTATTGATGAAGCATCCTCTGCGCTCCGACTGGGAATGACCTTAGACGCCGTTACCGTCATGATTGAAGAAGCCATCCATTATCTTCTGGAACTCACCGGTGAACGTGTCACCGAAGCCGTCGTCCATCAGGTATTCTCTCATTTCTGTGTCGGTAAATAATTGATGTTGCCGGAAGATATCTATCATTTCCTGCAATGTTTCACGTGAAACATTCCGGGATTTTCCAACCCTTAATTGATCCTATCCAATAATTTGTTTCACGTGAAACATCCGATAGCACATCCACATCATAAAAGAGCCTTGAAAAGAAACCTTTTTTGAAAAAGGTTTCTACCAGTCAGGAATAAGAGCAGAAAGATAGGGGGACCTTTTTCAAAAGGTTCCCCTTCTCCCTCTGTACAACCGGAGCATTTTGTATTATAATAAAGATGTATTTTGAAAAAGGAATGATGGGATTATGAAATTTTTAGCAGGAGAATTTGAAATAGCCGTAATCGGCGCCGGTCATGCCGGAATTGAAGCAGGACTGGCAGGAGCGAGACTGGGATGTCGGACGGCAGTATTTACCATCAATATGGACGCAGTCGGAAATTGTCCATGTAACCCATCCATCGGCGGCACCGCCAAAGGACATCTTGTCCGAGAAATCGATGCCCTCGGAGGTGAAATGGGAAAAGCGGCGGATGAGTGTTTTTTACAGATGCGGATGCTCAACCGTGGAAAGGGACCCGCCGTACATTCATTACGGGCACAGATTGACAGACGTGCCTACAGTGCCAGAATGAAACATACTCTTGAAT
>CACYCN010000149.1 GCA_902772895.1 uncultured Ruminococcus sp. | reverse complement strand
TCCGGGAGAATCGTCCTGGTCCGCCGGCCTGCTGAATCCCACTCATAGGATGTGACATTACCTTCCTCATCCGTCTCCGTGAGAATGTTTCCCATTGCGTCATAGCTGTAATGTGTTTCGTTGCCGTTTGCGTCGCATATTGTTTCCAGGCGGTTATTCTCGTCATAGAAATAGTTAAACTCACTGCCATTTGGAGCAACAGCCTTTGTGACATTCCACATGCTGTCGTATTCGTAGGAAGTTTCTCTGCCCTCCGGGTCGATGATCAAAATCGGTTTATTGTTTCCGTTGTAAACGGCTTTTGTTTCACTGCCGTCATAGTCGATCACGGAAACGGTATTTCCCCACGCATCATAACAGTACTTTCTGCTTGTACCATCGGCCCTGACCTCTGCGACGGTCCTGCCCATCAGATCATATTCATAGGATGTGCTGTGACCCAGAGCGTCATTGATCAGGACCAGTCTGTTCAAAGCGTCATACTCGCAGGCAATGATCCCGCCATCCGGCATAAAGGCCTTTGTCATGTTACCCCGGCTGTCATATGAAAAGAGGATCTGAGTACTGTCCGGCTGCACAATCTTGATCAGCCTGCCTGTTTCATCATAACTATATTCTGTTTTTCTTCCAATCCCATCCTCTTCACTCAGCAGATCGCCATTCTTGTTGTAGATATTTTTGACCCGCATCTCACCGTTGACTGACATATTGACCAGCCTGTTCCTGCTGTCATATGTCGCGCTGAAACGCGTACCGTCAGGTCTGATGACACCGGTCACATTACCTTTGTCATCATAGCGGATCCTATACTCATTCCCGAGCTTGTCGGTTATCTGTGTTTTCTGGCCCCGCTTGTTGTACACAAACCGTTCTTCTCCGTCCGGATAGACATTGCGGATATTCTGAAACAGTTCGTTGTGATAATGAATGCTTATTGTTCCGTTGCGTTCTGTCATAACGACCGCGTCCTGATCGTCAAGGTATTCGAACGAGTTCACGGTTCCGTCGGAGAACTTTTGGAAAACGGTACGGAACTGATCGTCATATTCTGTTTCGACAGCGAGTGTGGATAAAGGGTTCCGCACTGTCCTGATCTTTCCGTTTTCTCCGTATGTGTATCGATATTCCGCGCCATCCGGCAGAGTGACCTTTGTCAGATGTCCTTCTTCAAATTCGTATGTGCATACTCTGCCTGTATGGTCACAGATATTTGTCAGTTGTCCGTTATCATCACAGGTGAAAGAATAGAATTCTCCCGTGTCTTTCTCAACACGAACGAGCCGGTTTCCATCATAGTGAAGAGTGAAACCTATGTGGTGCGGGTCTTCATTTCGGATCAATCTGCCGTTCTCATCAAAAAAATAGGTATCCCCATCGAGTGTAAGATACTGATAGCCATTTTCGTCATGAGATAATTCTGCAGTCGTTCCGGAAACGGGCACATAGGAATTATCGTTGAGCGCAGCAAAAAACTCCTCATGCCCGTCTTCAAACATGATGCTGACACCCGTAGATCCGAAGCCGCTCTCACTTTCCTCTTTAAGAGAAAGCCTGACCTCAAATCCCAGGTTCCAATCGCTTCCGAGCATACCGGTGAACCCGCCCATGGAATTATAGAAGCGCGTCAAAGCAAGAGGCTCCGCTCCGGGAATTTCCATGTCAAGGTTGTCCAGAATGAAGTTTCCGATATTGAGGTTGACCGGATCAGGGCTGTAAACCGAGGAGGATTTTCCTTTTCCCTTTTGCCCCCCTTTGATCCCCGAACCGCCTTTGCCGCCGGAGCCGTTGCCTCCCGGTATTCCGTTTCCGGAAGATATTCCGGCCAGCCTGTTATCTGTAGCAAGATATCCCGAGGCGATCTGACGCAGTGACTGTGCCAGTATCCTTGAGCTGTTCGAGCCGCTTTTAATACTTGTGCTTACGCGGCCAAGCGCCGACAGAATTGCCGCCCTGGAGTACCCTTGAATGCTGAGGACGTTTCTTACGCTGTCTACCGCATCCCCTGTTCTCTGCACGCTTTTTGCTTGAGAATCCAGCATGCTTGCTGCGTGAACGGCTTTGTTGGTATCAATTTTAAAATAAGACATAAATCCCCCTTTATCCCTGACGACTTAGCTGTCAGATCAGTCACTGAGTTTTCCGTATTTCCGCAACGTATTCGCAAATAACGAATAATTATCACACAATGCATCCACTTCCGCTATTTTC
>CACYCN010000148.1 GCA_902772895.1 uncultured Ruminococcus sp. | reverse complement strand
GGAGGGTTTTGTCTCACCGACAGAGTAAGAGGGGAAGTTATAGTGATGGATATATCTTTTGGAAGTCTGGTCATCCAGACCGTCAAGTGTCTGCTGATCGCTGATAGAGCCAAGCGTTGTAATGGTCAGTACCTGCGTCTGACCTCTGGTGAACAGACCGGAACCGTGAACACGGGGCAGAATACCGACTTCAGAAGCAAGCGGACGCATCTGATCCATTTTTCTGCCGTCAACACGTTTCTGCTCATCGAGCAGCCAGCGGCGGACAATATATTTCTGTGTTTTATAGAGACAATCGTCGATTTTTTCCGCCTGATCGGGATAGATCTCATCGAATTTCTCATGAACGGCGTCATAGATCGGCTTGAGTCTTTCATCACGGACTTTTTTATCATCGGTATCAAGAGCCACACGGATATCGTCAATGGCAAAACTCTTGATAGCCTCGAGCATTTCCGCATCCGGTTCATTGCTGGGATATTCAAATTTTTCTCTGCCGATTTCAGCCTGAATTCCCTTGATGAACGAAATAATAGCCTGATTGGCTTCATGACCTGCCATAATACCGTTATACATGACGTCATCGGGAACGATATTGGCGCCGGCTTCGATCATGGCAATACGGCTGTCGGTAGAAGCGACGGTCACTGCCATATCGGATACTTCACGCTGCGCCTTTGTGGGGTTAATGACGAATTCACCGTCAACCAGACCGACGGAAACAGCGGAAATAGGACCGTTCCACGGCACATCGGATATACTAAGAGCAATAGATGTACCCACCATAGCCGCGATCTCCGGCAGACAATCTGGATCATATGCCATTACAGTACAAACGATGGAAACATCGTTTCTCATATCCTTCGGGAACAAAGGACGGATCGGACGGTCGATCACACGGGAAACCAGGATGGCTTTTTCGGAAGGTCTCCCCTCTCTCTTGCCAAAACCGCCGGGGATTTTACCCATAGCATACTGTTTTTCCTCGAAGTCCACGGACAGGGGGAAGAAATCCACACCCTCTCTGGGTTTAGCGGCAGCGGTAACGGCAACATGAACCACTGTTTCGCCATAACGAACCAGGCAGGCGCCGTTAGCCAGCTGTGTCATTTTTCCGGTTTCGATCACAAGCGGTCTGCCTGCGAATTCTGTTTCAAACACTCTGTAATTTTCGAACATTCTGTTACCTCCGATAAAAAATGATTAGGAATAGTTTTGTCGGGGTTCAAAGGTCAGATCCCGGTTTAGCAATTAAACCAGAAAACACACAGGTATTTTCTCGTTTCACTGCTAAAGTCCGAAACAGCCTCATTCTCCCTGACCTAAGCTGTCAGAAACATTGAAACAAGGCAGTCTGCAAGAAAACAGACTGCCCCGAGCCAATCATTACTTACGGATACCGAGTCTTGCGATAATAGAACGATAACGTTCAATATCTACCTTGATGAGGTAGTTCAGAAGACTTCTTCTTGCACCGATCATTTTGAAAAGACCACGTCTGGAGTGATGGTCCTTTTTATGTGTCTTGAGGTGCTCGGTAAGGTCATTGATTCTCTTGGTAAGCAGAGCGATCTGCACTTCAGGAGAACCTGTGTCGCCTTCATGCGTTGCATACTCCTTGATAATAGCATCCTTTTCTTCTTTCAGCATTTGTGTATCCACCTTTACAAAATATTTTGTCAAACCCATGCGCTCAGTAACGGGCTGTGGATTCCTCATCGGAGGCTTACTCCCGTAACCGGGGACCGGGCATCAACGATATTGATTATACCATACCGGATTTGTTTTTGCAAGCCCCTTTTTCACTGTTTTTTCCGCCTGTCGACGCAGCTTACCCGGACGTTCAGGGCTTTCCGGACCGGAAGAAATAACGAAAGACGTTCTGTTATTCGATATTATTCATCAGGTTTTTACACAGCAGGAAAATGATAAAGGAAATCACCAGATTCCAGACCAGCACCGGCAGACCGATGATCGTAGCGGCAACAGCCATCAGATAACCGGAAACCGAAGACAGCAAAAAGATTCCTGCCAGAATTCCGGGTACCATCAGAATCACCATGAACCCCATATAAAACGTGATAAAGACGCCCCGGTTCCCGCTGATTCCCACGATACGCTGCGCCAGGATATTGGAAGCGATATAGATACAGCCGAAACTGCCATAGACCAGTGCGGAGACAATGACATCCGGCCAGAAACCGCCTACCAGGAGCCAGAGCACGGCATAAGTAATGGCACCGTCGATAAAGGGCTTGATGATACTGGTAGCTCCTGCCATGATGAGTTTTTTGACAGGATGATCGGGAATCAGGAAGATATAGGGTTTATTGAGTTCCTTGACCCAATCGCCTGCCGCGCTGAAGAAGAACTGGATATAGGAACAGATCACCGTCACTGCCAGATAAATCACGGTAGTACGATATGGTGACGGGAAAAAGCCTTTCATAGACAGGCCGATCACCGCAGCCACTCCGACCAGAACAATGGTATTGATATTGAAGAACATCAGACGGGTACGTCTCTGACCTTCCCGGAGATGTTTATAGAAGATAGCGGAAGCGCCTTTTCCTTTACGGATCCCCTGTTTCCGGAGTCTGACTCTGGAAGAACCGAGGAAATCACTGTCACTGACCTTACCGGTACGGATATGTTCCTTGAATTCGAAATAGCTTTCGGCACGCTGCAGTACATCTTCATAATAATCCAGACTGGTCAGACGGAAGATCAGAATACTGACGATACAGCTGATCAGAAGCAATCCGGCATAGATCAATACGTTCATGGTCTGATGACTGATCAGGCCGAAAATCAGTCCGTGTACCCATCCGACAATCGGGACAAACTGCAGCAGATTCTGGGAGATAGCGGCATACAGGTTATCAAGGGTCATACCGTTGCCGAACATATAGACCGCCACTGCCGCCAGCGCATAAACCGGTAACGCATAGATAAAGAACCGCAGAACGGCAGCCCGTCCGGGTCTTGCGCTGCAGACACAGAAAATCAGCAGAGTGACCATCTGCACCATCACCAGCATGAGAAGGATCCCCAATACCAGCAGGACAGAATCTATGACGGTCAGTTCAAACATTCTGATGGCGAAACTGCCGTAAGCCGAGAAGCATACCACCAGAAACATGGAGGCGGCAAGCTGTTTTCCGATACCGTAAACCAATAGTTTTTTCGGTGAAACGGGAGCAACAAACAGATTATTGACATCCCCCATGGTAAAAAAAGTCGAACCGGTACTCAGACCCTTGAGCATGATCGGAATACTGATAAAGAACAATAACGCCATATAGGCACCGTACAATATCCGGATATCCAGCATATCTTCAATGGTTTCGGAGAACGTAAATCCTCTCACAACGGCAAATACAATACTGGCTCCGATCAGCAGATAGACAATGAGTTTCATCGGATGACGCAGGGTATCCAGAATGGCATTCCTGACGTTTTTCCGGAGAAGATATAAAATGGCGTTCATCCGTCATCCCTCCTCTCGGCGTCATCGGAACGGGTAGATTTTCCGGTATGAGAGGAACGGTCAGCCCCTTGTGAAGCGGACGGCGTATTTTTTTCGGTAATGGAGAAAAACAGTTCTTCCAGATTTTCACCGCTGCGTTCAACTGCCCTGCGTTCCCGTTCCGCTTCAATTCTGCCGTTCATCATGATAAAGACCTTATCCCAGAACTCTTCCACACTATCCAGCATATGTGTACTGATAATAATGGTAACACCCTTTGCTTTCATTTCAAACAGCATTGCTTTCAGTTCCTTGATCGCATGAGGATCCAGTCCTACGAACGGTTCGTCAAACAATACCAGTCTAGGTTCAATGAGCAAGGCACAACAGATACTGATTTTCTGCTGCATCCCCTTGGAAAGTTCCCGACCGAGTTTATTTTTCTTATCCGTAAGTTCCATCCGGCGGATCAGTTCTTCTGCCCTGTCCTGCCAGTCTGTCAGCTGATAAGCTCTGGCAATAAACTCCATATGTTCCCAGACGGTCAGCAGTTCAAAGGGAGCGGGTATTTCAGGTACATAACCGAGTATCCGTTTTGCTTCGATACTCTTGTTATTATGACCGCAGAGTTCAATTTCTCCGTCAAACCGCAGCAGTCCTGCGATACATTTGATAGCGGTAGATTTTCCTGCGCCGTTAGGTCCTGCCAGTACAGCGATTTCTCCTTCGTTGACAAAAAAGGATATATTGTCATTGGCAATAAAGCGGTGGTATTTTTTCGTCAGATGTGATACGTTCAGCATAATGGAATCCTCCGGATCATTTGATGATTTGGTTCCTGCTACCTGATAGCGGATAACTTGGTTATTTTAGTTAATTTTTTAATTTTTGTTTATATCCTGTTCCGGACCGTGACAGAGACAAGATCATATTTCCGTTTTTGATTCGGCAGAGGGGCAGATATTTTTCAGACAGCAATCGATACATGCCGGTTTTCTGGCAGTACAGACGGCACGTCCATGCAGCACCAGACGATGACAGAAATCATTGGATCGTTCCGGAGGCAAAAGCTCCCGCAGAATCTTTTCAATCTGATAAGCGTCTTTGGAATGATGGAATCCCAGTCTGCCGGTGATTCGGATACAATGGGTATCTACAACCACAGCCGGCTTTCCGAAAATATCCCCTAAAACCAGATTGGCGGTTTTTCTGCCGATACCGGGAAGTTCCGTCAATTGTTCCATCGTATCGGGGACGGTTCCGTCAAATCTGTCACACAGCATCCGGCACATGGCAACAATGTCCCGTGCCTTTGTCTTATATAACCCGCAGGAACGGATATATTCCTCCACTTCACTCACGTCTGCCTGAGCAAAGGCGGACGCATCCGGAAATGCCGCAAAAAGAGACGGCGTTACCATATTGACCCGTTTATCGGTACACTGAGCCGCCAGACGGGTGGCAATCAGCAGCTGCAGCGGGTCGGTATAGACCAGCGAACAAATGGCTTCCGGATATTCCTGTTCCAGCAGATCCACTGCCTGAACTGCTCTTTCCTGATCTGTCAAACGATTCATAGGATCCTTCCTTTTAAAAAACCGGCGAAGTGCCACACTCCGCCGGTTATGGTTATTGTTTTCATGAATGATGATGGTTTCCGACAGAAGTACATCAGTCTGTCAGACATTCTTTCATTATAGTCTATAGTCTGGAAAGAATGATTTCCGGATCGGAAGTATCCGTTTCCCGGACGGCTGCCTTTACGTCAAGCAGTTTGGACGGAACAACCGCCAATTCGTCAATCTTCATTGCCAGTAATGTAGATGTGATATTGACATCGGAGGCAAGTTCTCCGGTCACGGATATCTTCTTATTATACTGATGGGCATTACGGCTGATCAGCTGAATCAACCGCAGTACCGCTTTATGATACGGCTCATAGAAATACTCCAGTTTCTGATTATCCCTGTCCATAGCCAGCGTATACTGGGTCAGCGCATTGGAACCGATGGTGATAAAATCCGAAATACGACAGATCTCATCGGAAATCAAAGCAGCCGCCGGCGTCTGGATAAGTGTACCCACCCGGATATTCTTATTATAATTCTTGCCCTTGGAATGCAGATCTCTCTTGATCTCTTCGATAATCCGCTTGACATATTCGATCTCTTCCACACTATTTACCATCGGCAGCAGTATCCCGAGTTTTCCGTAATTGGACGCACGGAACAATGCCCGCAGCATGGTAGTGAAAAATTCTTTATTATTCAATAAAACACGGATGCCCTGATAGCCGATGGCAGGATTGTCCTCTTCCGGAATATCCAGATAGGCAACCCCTTTATCCGAACCCAGATTCGGTAAAGCAATGGTGACATCCGTCTCCGGAAATGCCCGCAGTACCCGTTTGAAGACCGCAAACTGTTCATCTTCATTCGGTCCCGAACTTCTCTTCACATACAGATAATCCGAACGGAATACCCCGATCCCTTCCGCATCGCTCTTCTTCACTCTTTCCAGCATATCGAGATTATCGATCCTGGCAGAAAGACGGACTTTCTGACCGTTCCTGGTCACAGAAGGAAGTCCGATCTGATTTTTCAGCATCTGCTGTTTTTTC
>CACYCN010000147.1 GCA_902772895.1 uncultured Ruminococcus sp. | reverse complement strand
TATACATCCTTGTTTACTTCCTGACCGGGTACCCAGTTCTCAGGCGGAGCAAAGGACTCGACGATGCTTACGCCATAATCAGCGTTAGCTGTCAGTCTGTTGATAACCTCGTCTTTTGAAGTGAACCATGCGAACGATGATCCTGCAATAATCAGTGCCGCCAGAATGCAGGATGCGCCAAGGACTCTGCGTCTTCTCTTTGATTTGCTAGCCATTTTTCATTTCTCCTTCATAATTGAATTTTCCCATATGGGAATAGTACCAAGCAGGTTGAAGATTCCTCCCTGACCATCACACATAACGGGTGCGATGAACCGTGTCGGGGGTTACCGTATCCACGGCTCAGGGAAAAGTCTTCCGACACGCATCACTGGATCCGCTCGGACCCTCTGGTTCGGGATTTTTATTATCCCTCGGGTCGTCCTCTGTACCATTATCGGTTGGTTTTACGGCTTCGTTCAATTCACCGTCGGCAAGAGCTGGTTTGCCATTTTTTTCATCCTCATCATCTTTACCAATAAGGAAGTAGCGCTTCAGCAACAGGAAGAATGCGCCGATCATAATCAGAACAGGCACGATAATATACCATCTCAGTTGGATAAACCGGACAATATAGCCCAGCACAGGGATTCCGAACTTGACCACGCCGATCACACGGCTTTCATCAATCAGGAAACTATCCTCTGCATTATTGGCATCGCCTCGTGTCTTGAAACAAGTCACATCCGTACCCTCATAGTTTTCGAACTTTTCTACCACACGGTGAGTCAGATAGGCGTCGCTGTCCTGAGAAGGATTGAACGTAATAACATCACCCACATTGATTGAATCCCCGTCGGTCAGTTTAACGAAGATCATATCCCCTACCTTATAAGTCGGTTCCATAGATCCTGTCAACACGGTATAATACCGATAACCGAACAGTGCTTTATCAGCGGAAGTATTGAACGCAAACAAAATGGCACCGATGATAATCGCCGTTGCCAGGAGGTACACAAAGATATCGAAAATAATCCCGAAAACCTTTGCGCCCTTAGGCATATTCTTCTTATCTTCCTTCACTTCTGCTTCGGCCTTTGCTTTTCTGCTGATAAACTCCCACTCCTTTCATTCTTTCAGTCCTTCATTCTGTGTCGGATCAGGATTTTCCTCACCGGGCCTATCATCCCGGTCATCCGCAAAAGGCAAAACCGGTTCACCGCTCTCCCCTGTCGATGCAGGATCATCACTGTTTCCGGATTCCTGAGGATTGTCGGATTTCGGGTCATCGGGTTCATCGTCATCCTCAGACCGGTAGTAGATTTTTCTGATAATTGCGATACCGATCAATGCCAGACCTGCGATCACGACCATCCACTTACCGAAGCGGGTATTCAGGAAGAGGATCGCATAACCGGCGCCGGGGACGTCAAACACGACTTTACCGATCACCTGATCACTTTTAACAGTTGAAGCATCGGCGACATTATTATTATCGCCTTTGGTGGTAAGCTGGTTTGCATCAGCATCGATTCCGATAATTCTGTGGGTAACGATCGTATCGTTCCCCAACCGGAACGTAATCACGTCATCCACCACAAGATCGTCGAAATCCACCGCTTTCACTACGATCATGTCACCCACAGGGTATCTTGGTTCCATACTGCCTGTCTGGACACAAAAGAGCTTCAAGCCGAACAGGAGCATTGCTGCAATCGCAGCCGCAATTGAAATAATCAGGATGTAAAGAATGAGACGGAAAACCTTACCGACGATTACGAGTATTTTCATTTTCTCACCTTTATGCTGACTAATACAATATCGTTCATGCATTCTGTTCTTTGTCACTAATTATACAATAATTTTACCAATAAGTCAACATCTTTTTTAATAAATCTATTAAAATTGTTTCATCATTTATCAAAAGTTCACATTTTCTATCAAAGAAACAAAGGAATTCCATGATGACCGGATAGCAGAATAATGCCCTGTCAGAAAAATAACAAACCAACTGACAAGGAAAATGAATTCCGAGCACTGTCAAGCAGCGAACCTGATTTTCCGGAAACGGCAAGAAAAAAGCAAATTTTTCTCCATCCCACAGCCAGAATTCCACCGCCATTATTCTGAGGATACTGCAATTTCCTGTATGTTACTCACAATAATCCTTCCAAAAACACCTGCAAAATATTTTCTGACAGTTCCCCGTACAGGCTGCAAAGTCTAACAGCTTTACAGATTTAAAATTCCTGATAGAATCCGCTATTTTAAATCATCCGATCAAAGATGCAGGGAAAGATATCCCCTATTCACGACACCACCGCCAAGAAAACGGGATTATTTTTTTCAAAGGCGGCGAACTGTAAAGTTATCACCTTGTCAGTTGATCGTATCAACAATAATATGAAACAGAATCCGGATCATTGTCTGATAGCAGGACAACATTTCACTCAAAAATGTCACCGGAATTTTGATATTGTGCGGTTGACGAAACGAAAATGTCATGATATGATTAAGGAAATGTGACATCAGGAAAGGATGAGATAGATGAATAATAAGAAAAAATGGATATGCATGCTGATAGGAATGACCCTGCTGATTTCCGCAGGCGCCTGTTCTTCCGATACCAAAACGGAAAGTTCTGAAGAATCAGAAGCGGTATCCGCTTCCTCTGACAGTTCTGAGGATACCACTCAGGAAAGCAGCGATACCGCACCCGTCAGCCGATTGTTGGATCAGACCTTCGGGAAATTATGGAACAAGCCGACTTACTGGATCACTGCCGATATGATCGTAGAAACCGAAGTTTTCGGCGCATCCGATACTTCCGAAAATACCCCTGCCGTATCGGCATATCATTATACGGTTACCGTTGACAGGAAACAGAACCGTGGAATGGTCAATATGACTTATCCCGATCAGAGTAACGTTCACCTGATTATCAAAGGCGGACAGCTTTATGATATCAACGATAAAGATAAGGTCTATTCCACTCAGACTTTCGAAGAACCGCTTGGCACTTTCGGAGAAGCCTGG
>CACYCN010000146.1 GCA_902772895.1 uncultured Ruminococcus sp. | reverse complement strand
GTCTGCGATATCCGGTTCCGCGACCATATCTGTCAGTCCGTCACTGCATACGAGAAAGATATCTCCCCTGTTAACCTTCGTGTTGCTTATATATGGTTCCAGTTCCCCGTCCTGCGGGTCCATGCCCAGATACTGAATGAGTTTCGGTTTTCTGTTTCTGCTGATATTGTCAGCTCTGAACATGTCTTCGTTATGATCCACAGACATCATCTCCAGTATCCCGCTGCTGAATCTGTAGCATCTGCTGTCACCCACATTGCAGGACCACACCGTTTTACCGGCAAAATACAGGGCCGCGAATGTCGTGCCCCCGCCCGATGCCGATCCGTCCACGCTCATGCAGTACACTTTCCCGTTCAGCTCCCGGCACATACAGTAAAGCATAGCGCCGGCATCTTCAAATTCCCCGATCCGGTGGTCATCGAAGAATTCACAGGTTCCTGCCGCAGCGCGCCGGGACGCCAGTTCTCCATGCTCTATGCCTCCGATCCCGTCAAAGACGGCAAACAGCGAGTCCTTTCCGCCCTCTTCAGTTAACCTGACACTTGCAGATGATCTGATGGTACTGTCGTCTCTGTCCGCTCCGGCAGGCTTTCCGGTCTTTCCGGCAAAATAAAGGTTGTCTTCATTTTTTTCGCGGATCTTTCCCTTATTTGTGCCGCAGGCCGCCTGTATATATGTTTCCTTTTGCAGTATAAACGGTATTTTCATTATTGACTCTGCCCTCCTGATCACAAATTGTCTTTATACTGCGATATTCTACCCCTGCGGGCATGCAGTTTTGTTCTCCGGTAAAATAAGACGCTGAATATCATTTATTATTACGCACATTTTATATACAATTGACCTGGCTGTAATATTTCTGATAAATGATTCCGGAGGTAAGAATGGCGCATCGCAGCAGCAAGACCAGCCTGCTTGATTCGATTATTACAAATCTGCTGAATTATAAGGAGGATCACGACTTTTTTGATGTTTCATCATTTCAGGACATGAAGTCGATAAGCTCCGTTCCCATGCGTTACCGCATCATAGCGGATGCTTTTGTTTTCGGCCTGTCGCTTGAGGAAACAAATTCAGCCCTGATCAAAAACGGCTGTGCTCAGCTTTACGCAAGAAGCCCTTACGAGGCTGCTTTGATCTACGCATTCAGCAATAACCTCTCATATGAAGAATGGAAGTCGCTTATCTCGGACAGCGAGAAGATCCTCAGTCAGATATCCGCAGATCCCCATCTGAGCAAAGGCTCTGTCTCTCTGGCCGATATACGCTCATATATCGATTCCAATTCATCAGAATATGCGGACGGGACATATATCACGGAGCACAGGACCGCAAAGCTCGGCAGTTCTCTTTCCATGACAAAGGACCGCAAAGACTTTATTAAGTTTTTATTGCGCAATGCAGCACAGTACAGTTTTGTCAGGGAAAGCTCGAGGTACTACTTCTGCAAATACCTGATGTACTATCTCGACACCCGCAAAAGCGATTACCTCAGAGCGCTTGAGACCGGAAGGGACATCGGCCGCGCTTTCAGAAATCTTGCTGTATTCAGGGTGCAGACTGCTCTGGACAGGAGAAAGAGCTGGCCGGATATCTGAGGAAATACGATTCAAAATACAGGGACCTTCCGGACAGGGAAGTGCTCTCCCGGTATATCGCTTATCAGGAAGCGCAGGAGTTAAAGGCAGATGAAGAGCTGTCTGCCGGGGCGGAAAAGAAATCATACGGCAGCGACAGGAGAGGAGAAGGCTTCCTCAGAAAAGTACTGCAGGGAACTGTAGATCTTGACCGCACTACTTTGCTGTCATTTCTGCTCTTCTTTGATAAAGAATCGTATGTTCCCGAGTCACAGAAAATAACCGAGGAGCGCCTTGCGGAAATAGTCGTAAACTGCGGATTCCCGAGGCTCAACACGGAAGAAGATCCCGTAGATGACTTCTTTGTGGATTATCTGAACTCGGATGACCCGATGATGTTTCTCCTTCAGGAAGCTGAGATCATGGCAATGTCTGAGGAAAACTTCTATCTATATAAAACCTATCTGCGGTCAAAAAGCGAAAAAGCCGAATTCGAGCGGATGATCCGATAGTATCATTCATGCCGGTATCGCCGTATACATTTTTACACACGCAGGGTGATATTCTTCAGATAAAAGGAGGTTGTCAGGATGAGAAAGCGGCTTATTATTGCATTGATCATATCATTGCTGGTTTCTGTTTCAGCGTGCTCGGACAGCCGAAAAACAGAGACGCCGGAAACACATATTTCTTTAGAAAACAACGCCGGTGAGCAAAACAATGGTGAAAAAGCCCACGTCAGCGGTCACAGTGAAAAATCGACGGTAGATCCGCAGAATAAATTCAAGCTGCCTGCCAAAGTCACGGTCTGCGAAGATCATGATGGTGAAGAATACGTAGAAACGATAACTCTTGATTTCAACGCGAACGGAGATATCATCAGAATATCTGACCACTCAGGAACAGCAGAGACCATATACTGGGATGGGACCGGAAAGAAAAAAGAAGTTGTCTGGACAGGCACGGGCTATAACAGCGTAGAGACCCTTTATTACGATAAGGAAGGGCATCTGAAAAACATCGTGGATGACTGGGGAGACCTTGATACCGTTCTTACATATGATTTCGAATATCAGAACGGCTGGATATCAAAAGAAACCGATCACTATGTGAACGGAACATCTGAGAAGGAGTATGACCTGACTTTTCACGATAGCGGAATGATAAAGTCAATGGGCAATACCCTCTACAATGATTGCGGCCTTATAGAACATCAGGAAACCGGAGGCCAGTATCCGTGTACATATGCAGTTGAATACGAAAAGGATGATGACGGAAACGTTATCTCCGCGCTGATAGAGATCACGAACATTCACGACGGATCCATCTCACAGAAAAGCGTAGTCTTTGAGTACACCGAGGACTAT
>CACYCN010000145.1 GCA_902772895.1 uncultured Ruminococcus sp. | reverse complement strand
TTACGTTGTGCATAGTATTCACGGTGTAGGCGTCTTTGAGGGAATTCAGAAGATGGAAATCGAGGGAATCACCAAGGACTATATCAGGATCCGGTATGCCAAGGGCGATATCTTATATGTACCGGTTACACAGCTGGATCTGGTAGCCAAGTATATCGGTCCCAAAGAGGACAGTATGGTCAAGCTGAATAAGCTGGGCGGTCTGGAATGGGGAAGGGCAAAGAACCGTGTCAGAACGGCGGTGAAGGATATCGCCGATGAACTGATCAGACTCTATGCCGAACGGATGAAAGCGCCGGGTCATGCGTTTCCGCCTGATAATGAATGGCAGCATGATTTTGAAGCTGGTTTTGAATATGAGGAAACCGATGATCAGAAGCGTTCGATTGAGGAAATCAAACATGATATGGAACAGACAGCCCCGATGGATCGGTTATTATGCGGTGATGTCGGATTCGGCAAGACGGAAGTCGCACTGAGAGCCGCTTTCAAGTGTGTGTCCGATTCCAGACAATGCGCCCTGCTTTGTCCGACTACGATTCTGGCATGGCAGCATTATCAGACGGTACTGCGTCGGTTTGAAGGATTTCCGGTTCGGATTGAACTGTTATCCCGTTTCCGTACCCCTTCCCAGCAGGATGCCATTATCAATCAACTGAAACGAGGGGATATCGATATGGTGATCGGTACCCATCGACTGGTCTCGAAGGATGTTTCGTTCCGGGATCTGGGACTGGTGATCATTGACGAGGAACAGCGTTTCGGGGTTGCCCAGAAGGAACGGTTCAAGGAGATGTGCCGGAATGTCGATGTTCTGACCCTGTCGGCAACGCCGATCCCGAGAACCCTGAATATGGCAATGTCCGGGATCCGGGATATGTCAACCCTGGATGAAGCGCCGCAGGACAGACATCCGGTGCAGACTTATGTACTGGAATATGATGATGCGGTGATTTATGAAGCAATCCGGCGGGAACTGCGGCGAGGGGGTCAGGTATTCTATCTGTTCAATTCGGTAGAGGGAATTGAGATGAAGGCAAAGGATATTGCCGATCATATTCCGGAAGCCAAAGTCGCCTTTGGTCATGGCAAGATGACGGAAACCCAGTTGTCGGAGGTATGGCGGCAGATGCTGGAGCATGAAATCAATGTTCTGGTCAGTACCACGATTATCGAAACCGGTGTGGATATTCCCAATGCCAATACGCTGATTATCGAAAATGCCGATCGGATGGGACTTTCCCAGCTTCATCAGATCAGAGGAAGAGTCGGACGTTCTTCCCGGCGAGCCTATGCCTATTTTACCTTCCGTAAGGATAAGGTGCTTTCGGAGATCTCCCAGAAACGTCTGGATGCGATCCGGGAGTTTACGGAATTCGGTTCCGGTTTCAAGATTGCCATGCGAGATCTGGAACTGCGGGGCGCCGGTAACCTGTTAGGCGCCAAACAACACGGTTTCATGACGGATGTAGGATATGATATGTATATGAAGCTGTTAGGGGAAGCGGTCAGCAGTGCCAAAGGAGAAGCCCCGTCGGATATTGATATTGACTGTCTGATTGATATCCAGATTGAAGCGCACATTCCGGAGGAATATATTTCCAATACAAACCAGCGTCTGGAAATCTATCGCCGGATTGCGGATATCCGTACCGAAGACGACGCGCAGGACGTAACCGATGAACTGATTGATCGATTCGGCGATATGCCGAAAGCGGTGAACGGTTTGATCAATATCGCTCTGATCCGCAGCAAAGCGGAAAAAATGGGAATTTATGAAATCAAGCAGCAGCCGGACTATCTGCTGATCTACGTCAGACAGGTGAAGAGTGAAGCGGTAGCGGATATCATTGGCCGTTTCAAGGGAAGAGCCATGCTGAATGCCGGCGCAAAGCCCTATATTGCCATCAGGCTTCAGAAAGGGGATAAACCCGAAGAACTTCTTTCCCGTATTATCGCTTCCGAAAGCTGAGACGGAACAGGAGAGCCTGAAAGGACAGGATCGATAGGATGAATGATTGAGAGAGGAGATGGCTGTGAAAATGATCGGGGATCAGATCAAAAAATACCGTACAGAAAAAGGCATTACACAGGAACAACTGGGTCAGATGCTGGGGGTAACGACACAGGCCGTATCACGATGGGAGAGAGGCGGTACCCCGGATGTAGAATTTCTGCCGCTGATTTCGGATATTCTGGATGTGAGTCTGGATACGCTTTTCGGACGGGAGGAAGAGAGTTTTCCGCTGAAGCTGGCACGAAAACTCAGTCAGATGAACCGGGAAGATGCTTATCAATATGCTGCCACGATTTGTTGGGCGATTGAAATCGGGCTATTGGGGAATGTTTCCACGATTGATGATTATATGAACCGGATGATTGACCGTCATGCTTCGTCAGATGACAAGAAAACGGATTATTTCTCGAAGATCATCCATGATGAGGGATTAGCGCTTCACCGGATGTCGCCTGATTTACAGACGTTTTTTCTGATGGTAGAACCCAAGGGTAGTCTGCGAACACAATTATCGGATAGGGAAACCCTGCGAAAAGTATTTTCGATTTTTGCGGATGAAAAGCTGCTGCGGATTCTGTATGACATCCATACCAAGGCGGATATACCGATGGCAACCTCTCTGATCAGTAAACATACCGGACTGACAGAACCGGAAGTGGATCGTTGTATGAATGTGCTGATAGAGAATCATCTGGTTGTTCCCTGCGTGGTGGAAACGGCGGACGGTAAAATCAATTCCTATGTACTGCGACGGGAAAGCTTTGTGATTCCGCTTCTGTGCTTTGCGGATGAGATCGCCAAAAAGAATCTCCGTCCCTTTCTCGGAGACTATGACCGGACAAAACCGTTTCTTTAGTGCCGTTCCTGTGTTTGCAACGCGCGAAGTTTTATGATCATTACATCGCCTCACCCCCTGACAGGGCGCTCATGCCGGATTGATATACGTCCTGATTTCATAAAAAACAGCGCGGGGAGGGGGAATAGCCCCTTGCAGGAGATTCGGAGGGGTGCGGGTCTCCGGTGGAGCCCTCTGCAAAGCAGAAACACTGACCGAGCCGACAGGCGAGATCAAAAGCTCGCTGAATTCTCTGGCACTAAAATTTTTACATTGATTGAATCATACGATTATCATGATAGAACAGAAAAAGAGAGCAGACGAATGATCTGCTCTCTTTTCATTATTATTTCAATTGTTTATTATATGATATCAGGAAATTTATTTTGGCGCGAAGAAGGTGGTGATATCAAAGCCTGTCGGCATGGGAATGGTAATCATATAGATGGTAGCCAATACCAATCCGACAAGGGCGATGATCAGAACGACAGCACGGTTGGGCAGCCGTTTGAAGATACCCACGATACCAAGCATGAACAGAACAACGGAATAAATGACGTTGACAAGGTTATAAGCGTCACCGTTAGCGTTATCTTTCTGACCTTGTTCCAGTAAGGTACGGGATTCGTCCAGCAATTCATTGGCTGTTTCAAAATAGCGGTCGGTAAGACCTTCCATTTCAAAAGGACTGTCTTTACCATTCTCCGCCATCCAGTTGATGCCGTCTAACAGAATCTGACTGCAGTTCTGTTCCATATAGTTTTCGAGTTTTTCCTGCAGAAGCTGTTCTTTTGTCTTATCGTTCTCCAATTTGGCAAGTTCCATATCGAAGGAATAGTCCATCATCGTGTTGAACGCCAAGACGTCCGACAGATAAAGCTGCATACCGGCATTATATTCGGAGTTGCCTTCGGAAGCCAATACGCTGCTTTTGGCATAATTCGTAGCCTGATTGCCTCCATGCAGCGAGCCGATCCAGGTAGCCCATGCTGTCAGCAGCGCCGTAATACCAAGAAGGATTGCCACAAGGATTTCGAGAGTGTTTTCACTGAGAAAAGATTTTTTCTTTTTTTTGTCTTTTCCATTGGGGGTTTCCTCGGATGATTCATCCGGGGTAGTTTTCTCTTCGGCGAGAGAGTTATCGGTTTCTGTAACGACTTCCTTTTCGACGAGAGATTCTTTACTGATTGTTTCTGACATCGTGTGTCCTCCTATTCCCTTTTTCCGGTGTTTTTGACAGAACGATTCTGTCGGAATTGACCGGTGCTTTTCATTCTATCATCTTTTTATGGATTTGACAACCGTTTCAGACAAATTTTGCAAAAAACCGGCATGAAATGAACGAACCCAATCATCATGGGAAATGCCGGGGCTACCGTTTCTTTCTGTTCCACTGTCAGCGTATAGCCGTCTGAACTGGCGGGAAAGCCGGTGGGAAAAAGGAGGATCATGAAAGGAAATCATGAAAGGAAATCATGAAAGGAGGATCATTCGGAAGTCAGCAGTTGAATCGCTTCCGTAGGATCGAGTTTATCGATACGGCTGAGTTTACGGTTCATCTGACGGGTACGGACACCGACTAATTTTTCCAGACTGTCTTCGGTTTTACGCAGTCTGTCCTGTGTATCGGTGAGCGCTTTTTCAAAGTTTTCGAATTCGGTTTTAACGGCGCCCAGCACCTGCCAGACTTCACTGCTGCGTTTCTGGATCGCAAGGGTACGGAATCCCATTTTCAGAGAATTCAGCATGGCTGCCATCGTGGACGGTCCTGCTACATTGACCTGATAGACTCGCTGCAGTTCTTCGACCAGTCCTGCGGTATTGACCACCTCTGCATAAAGCCCTTCAAACGGCAGGAACATAATGGCAAACGGCGTGGTTTCAGGCACGTTGATGTACT
>CACYCN010000144.1 GCA_902772895.1 uncultured Ruminococcus sp. | reverse complement strand
TCACTGTCACATCACCCTGATCGGTACGGACAATCAGGTCACCTCTTGGGGAAATATCCACTGCCATACCGGACAATTCGGTATTTCCTCTATGAATGGTAACGGGTCTTCCCAATGTGACACAAAGTTGACGGAAGTCCGTCATATCGTCGGCGGAGAGACTGACCAGAAAGACATCCATCACTTTTTCCAGCATATTCAGCAGAACTGCCAGAAACTCACTGCGGTTAAAGGATCGTCTGGCTTCGAGACGCAAAGAGGTAGCCCGATCCGCAATTTCTCTTGAAAAAGACGACTGATTCACATTAACGCCGATCCCGGTAATCACACATTCAATTCTGTCACTCTGAGCGGACATTTCGGTAAGGATACCGCAGACCTTTTTTCTGCCGATGACCACATCATTCGGCCATTTAATTCTGGCATCGAGACCGGTAAATTCACGGATCGCCAGACACACCGCATAACCGGAAGCCAGAGTAATGGAAGCGATATCACTGGGCGGGAGTTCCGGGCGCATGACTACGGAAAAATAGAGACCCCCATCGGAACCGGACGACCATTTTCTACCGAGACGGCCTTTGCCGGCGAACTGTTCCTCTGCCACCACCACAATTCCGTCATCATGATTATTTCTGACCAGTCGTTTGGCTTCATCATTGGTAGAGTCCACGCTTTTGAGAATGACCAGACGCTGACCGATCACTGCGGTTTTGAGATACCGGCGAATTTCCTCCTGTTCGAGCAGATCCGGAGAATCCAATAACCGGTAACCCTTATTTCTGACGGAATCAATGACATATCCGTCCTGTTTCAGCATTTTCATATACTTCCAGACAGCGCTTCTGGTCATACCCAACTCAGCACTCAGCGCTTCCCCTGAAAGATAGCCGTCCTCTTTTTTAAGGATTTCCAGCACTTTTGTTTTCATCCCATCACTCCCTCTCCAAAGTGTTACTATTATATCAGAACCATGAAAAACTTTCAAGCGGCCTGTAGGCTGCGGAGCCTGTCATCACTGTCAAAAGACAGTAAAAGCAGACAGCAGACAGGTAAATGATCAGGGTGTGATAAGGTTATTGAATATAGACAACTTTTGTTTTCCGGAAGGCAGAGATCAGGCGGGTCAGAGCCGCATAGAGAAGGCTCAGAGAGTACCCGTACACCAGGATATTCATCTGGTTATTGAAAAGTCCCGACACCACCAGCGCAATGGAGATCAGAATCCCGATACAGCCGTTTCCGAATTTCAGTTTCCAGGAAATCCCGTTTCGTTTCGCTTCGAGAGACCGAAGAATATCGATCACACCGGAAAAGGCATAAAAGCCCAGTAAATAGAGCACCACCACGAACGAGGACATCTGGAACATACTACTGGTAAAGAGTCCCAGATCCAGCAGGAGTACCGATTTTGTCAGGATTTTTTTACCGCCCACCATATGTCTTGCCATAGACAGATAATACCAGAGATAGCTCATACCGGCAAAGAGCTGATAGAGGATAATGATAGCGACAACCGTAAGGAAGCCTTCTTCGGCATAACCTTCTCCGGCCATCAGGATCAGAAGCAGTGCCACCAGCAGCATAAAAATACTTGCCGCTATTTTTTTCACACGCTGAAAATAGCTCATTTTTTTCTGCCCTCCTCCTGATACGTCACCAACTGCCGATAATCTTTATTTCCTATAAAGCCCTTTCTGTTATAATCCACCGAATAGCCTGCCAGTTTACTGCCGGTCTGATAGATCTCTCTGGTAATCATACTTTTCTGAGCCAATGCGGCAAGGATAAATTTTCCGAGGAAAGTTTCGGTTTTGGCATCCTGTTGAGCGCTGCGGTATTCCTCCTGATGAAGACTCAGATCAAACGGAGGGATCGTCTGACCGGAAAGGGATTCCCCGAACGCTTTCCAGTCTTCGGAAGCATCCGGCTGACGTTTCTGAAGAATATTCCGGATCGTTTCTTCATAAGGAGCGACGGTATCCCGGTCATACTGACCGCATTCAAAGAGATCCGTTTCCCCTCTGAGATATTTCATCGCATAGATCATCTGACAGAAAGCGTTCCAGTAATCCGAAGGATTATCCTTGATGATCACCTCATACTGACCCCATGCCGGGAGATATTTATACCGGATAAAACTATAATCCGGCAGATGACCGGCACGTCCATGTCCGAGATTCATAATCGAATTTTCATTATTGGTATCGAGACTGTTGGTATAGATACCGTTTTCCAGATCATCGGGTGTCGTAGCGCTATGGCGGAAGGTCAGACGTTTTTCCCGATAGCCGTCACCTTCCGGGAAGAGTTCAAAGAAATAATAATTGGTATTATTGATCACCATAGAAGGGGTTCCGGCAAAATGCTGATGCGCCCAGGTATCCGCCAGGATATGCATCGAAAGACCCACAGCCTGCAGGCTTTTATTCTTGGCAAGTTCAACGGTTTTTTTCAGCAGTTCCCCGTTCGGGCCGCAGATCAGTCGGAATTTATTACGGTATTTTTTAAAGCAGCGGAATCCCGGATCTGCCAGCAGATCTTTCGGCAGGAAATGAAACGACGCCCAGATTCTGGTAATATCCTGCAAACCGAGGACATCGGTTTTCGTATCCATCAGTTCCAGCTGAAGCTGGGTCGTTGCCGCAGAGAGCGGACCGCGGATCCCGCTGAGAAACGTTTTACTGCACAGATCCACCAACTGATCGCAATAGGCAATGGTCAGACCCTGCTCATGGGAATATCCTGCCAGAACGGCAGCACAATAAGTCGCATAATAATGGAAATCCGGATTCATACGGCACCTTCTTTCTCAGCGGCAATTTGTTTTCTGAGTCTTCTGAGACGGATAGAAGACACGATCATATCCAGCACAAACAAATTAGAAGTCAGATCGATCACAATCGTAACCACCAGCGTCACCAGATCAAAGGAATCGAGCACGATGAAGACTATTTCCATCGCAAACAATAAGGTATAGTTTACAAAGACAATACAGGCCAGCACCACATAAACCAGCCGTTTCTTATTGCCATAGCCTTCCGAACGGGCGGACAGACCGATAAAACAGCGTATCACGCAATCGATAATGATAACGCCCCAGATAAAGGTCATCACAAAGAGAATTTCCAATGGAGTCAGATTAACGAGAAGCGTATCTCCGAGTACAATAAAGTAAACGATCATTCTCAGCAGTGACCATAAACTAAAGATCACGACACCGCTGCCGACCGTTACCAGATTATTTTCCAGTTTTCTGATTTTGGCATCCATCAGGATTCCTCCTATCCCCTTTGATTCGACTAAAACAACGATATCACAAAACCCCCTCCCTGTCAAGGTACGTGACTACACAGGACAATCCGTCCCGGCATTCCTCACAGACCTTGCAGGTGCAAAAAGGGAGTCGCCTGACAGGCGGCTCCCAGGATCGGCAGGTTTCACAAATATCGGAAAGATCTACTGATTTCTGTATTCCTGATTTTTCCGGATCGCAGCATTGATCATTTCCGAGCTGACGCCTTTCGCATCCGCTATAAATTTCAGAGCGGACATATCTTTGGGGAAACACGACCCGCCATAGCCACGGTCTTCTTCATAGACAAACGTATGGGTTCTGCTGATTCTGGGATCCATGAGCCAGATTTCTCTGAGCTGATCATAATCCACCCCCAACGCTTTGGCGATATCAAAGAATTCATTACAGAAGATCACTTTGACAGCGAGGAAGGTATTGCCCATATATTTAGCGAGTTCAGCGGTATCGGAATCGGTTTTGACAATACGGAGTTCGGAGGTATAGACTTTCTGATACACTTTTGCCACCATTCCGGTATCTTCCTCGTTGCCGCCCAGCACGATCCAGTTCCGTTTCGACAGATCTGCCAGAGGATGATGCAGCGTTTCGCCGTAATATTCCGGCTGAAAGACGATATGTTTTCCGAGCTGCTGCCGTTTGGATCTCGTATAACCGACCGGCACTGTAGACCGGATGACAATCACCTTTGCCTCGATCCATTCCAGCACTTCATCCACACAGGAAGTATCACAGCTTCCGTCCTCCGCCATGGGAGTAGGCACACAAACAAACACGATATCACAGGCATTGATTTCTTCCTGCGTACCGCGTTCCAGATATTTATCATAGATCACTGCGTCCTGAAACAACTGTCCCATTGCGCTGCCGACATGACCATATCCGACAATTCCAACCATAGTATCCTCCTTTTCATCCCAGGGATGTCTGTTATCATGCCCTGTCCGTGACAGCCGTCAATGCAGGACTGACGGAAACATCGCAAACCATACAAAAAAGGCAGCCTTCGGACGTCCATGATATATTTCTGATATTATTTTATTACAATCCGACAAAATGTGCAAGGGATTTCAGAATCTTTCACAAAGAAAAATGGTGAGATTCCCCCAAAAAATTCCCTCAGCACCTTTACAGCGCATTACACAAAATGTTATAATGTATGTGTATTATTATTGATTTTATTCAGTAAAAGGAGAGTGACTACAAATGATCAGCAAACCAAAAGCAACGACGCATTCGTTCAAAACAAAACTACTGAGCGGATTATTGTCAGCAACAATGCTGGGTTCCGCATTTATTGCGACAGGCTCGGCGGCAGTGAGTATGGGAACGATCCCTGCCGGCGCCGCAACCGTCATAACAGAGGACTGCGACTTTGACCTGATGGGAACAACGCAGGAGGGTGTCATCCTTCACGCATGGGACTGGTCCTTCAACAACATCAAGGACAATATGGAGAATATCGCCAAAGCAGGCTACACCTCCATCCAGACCTCACCCATCCAGCAGGCGAAAGAAGCTACCGCAGGTCATACCAACAGCGACTGGTGGGTCTACTACCAGCCGGCTGATTTCGTGATTGATGATACCGGTACTTCGGCGCTTGGCACCAAAGCGGAATTTCAGGCTATGTGTGAGGAAGCCCACAAGTACGGAATCCACATTATCGTTGACGTCGTGGCGAACCATCTCGGCAACGGCGGTTCCGCCGGTACCAAAGCCGCCACCATCCCTCCGGAGATCAGGGACAATGACAGCTACTGGCACACCTATTGGAATGTGTCTATGAATAACAATCCGACCCGTGAAGGAAAGATCAACTATTCTATGACATCTGACGGCAGCCTGCCTGACCTGAATACAGAGTATGAACCCCTTCAGGGACGTGTGCTTGCTTTTCTGGAGGAATGTATCGACGCCGGCGCCGACGGCTTCCGCTTTGATGCCGCCAAACACATCGGTACGGCTTCGGACGGTTCACAATACACCTTCTGGGACAACATCATCCCGGCAGCGAAAAAATATTATCAGAGCTACGGCAATTTCTCCAGTCTGTACTGCTACGGTGAGATCCTCGGCGACACGGGCGCATCCGATAACGCCGGCACCATCAATTCCTATATCAGCAACATCAAGCTGACGGAGGATACCACAGGCAATACCATCCGCAGTGCGCTCAACAGCAATAATGCCGCCGGGACAAAGGTCACAAGCTATACCAAGGGCGTTTCGGGGGATAACCTCGTCCTCTGGGCAGAGTCGCATGACGACTTCCAGAACGAAAGCAAAAATACAACCTATATCTCACAATCCGTCATCAACAAGACCTGGGCGCTGGTGGCGGCCAGAGCCAAGACAACCGCGCTGTATTATGTCAGAACCACCGGCTGGCGAACCGGCAATATCGGTGATGTCTGCACGGACAACTGGGAGGATCCGGAGGTTACTGCCGTCAACCGGTTCCACAATGAGCTCAGCAGCGAAAAAGAATACGTTTCCTATGAAGGAAACATCTCTTATGTAGAAAGAGGCACCCGCGGCGTCGTTCTCGTCAATGCCAGCGGCACAAACGCCTCCGTCAATGTGACCGCCCATACCATGGCGGACGGCACCTATACCGATCAGGTCACCGGTAACACCTTTACCGTATCAAACGATGTCCTCTCCGGTCAGATCGGTAATACAGGTATTGCCGTTGTCTACAATCCGGAAACCGGCCCCACTCTGAAAGCGACAGCCGCTTCCCGAACCTTTGCGGATACACTGGACGTGACCATCAAGGCAAGAGAAATGACCACGGCAGCCTATGTTACCTCAGAGGGTGACGAAGGCGAATTCACCGGCAATCAGACCATCACCATCGGCTCCGGCTCCACCGACAATACGGTCATCACCGTGACCCTCACAGGCACCGATGCCGACGGTATTTCCTATGAAGAACAGTTCTCCTACTATAAGTACGATCCCGATCTGAACGGGGGCGTGGTTCCCGTCTATTTCGACAACTCGTCCTATGGCTGGAGCGCACCGATCCGCGTCTATCTCTATGACGGCGAAGCCAATAATGACTGGCCGGGAAAAGAGATGACGCAGGCGGAAGCCGGCGGCGATCTGTATTATTATAATGTACCGGCACCGTATGCTAACGGCAACGTTATTTTCTACAGCGACAAGACGAACCGCTATCCCGCCAGTGGCGTCCCCGGTCTGGAGATTGAGAACAGCCCGAAAATTTTCACCGCCAACTATGTTCTCGAGGATTACGTTCCGGAGCATGAAACGCTGGTGAATACATCGACATTCAGCAGTTCTGAGATCACGTTGAACGACAACGCTGAGATCACGTTGGGCGACAGCGTTGATATCACCCTCTCCTGTACCGGCGGCTATACCGACGCAGTGCAGGAATATACGGTCAATATCATGAAGGACGGCGTGGACATGGAAAGTGCTTCTTCCCTCACCAGCGCCTATTATTCGTACACTCCCCAGGAGGAAGGCACCTATCAGTTCGAATGTATCGTCAGGGACAGCCACAATCAGGTATCCAAAAAGACATGCAATGTCTACGTCCCCCCGAAGGCAAATGAGCTGATAAACACCAGTACCATCGGCGATCAGCCTTATGAGGTCGGCTGCGCAATTCCTGTCTATCTGTCAGCGGAAGGCGGCGAATACTCCAATTATCTTTATGATATTTATGTTCGCTATGGCTCCGGTACCTTTGAGGAAGTAGAGACGAATCTTTGGGGGAACAACTACCCGTATCTGTTTACCCCGCAGCAGTCAGGAGATGCTGAGCTGAAGGTCGTTGTCACCGACTATGACGGTGACATCCCGTATGGATCAGCCGAAAAAACATTCTTATTTACCGTTAACGGCGCCCTGCTGAATAACAGTACGATCGTGGACAGCGCTGAAGAAGAACAGGTATCTTTCTTCGTAAGCGAGGAAATGACCATCATGCTGAAGGCATCCGGCGGTTCCGAACCCTATTCCTATACCGTCACCTACACCTATAATGACGGTGAACCGATCACTCTGTGCGAAAACACAACCGAAAGCTCTGTGAACTTCACTCCGACGGAAGCAGGTTCGTATACATTTACCATTACGGTAACAGACGAAGCCGGCGTCAGTGTGGAAAAGACAATTGATATTGATGTGTATGAAAAACTGGTCAATACATCCACTCTTTATGGCAATCCCACATTCTGCTTCAAGGGCGATACGCTGACGGTCAACTTTTCCGCAGAAGGCGGCACAGAACCCTATACCTACCAAATAAATGTAGAATATTCCGACGAATACGGCGATTGGGTACCCGGAGAAGTGTATGTCTACGATGATGCCGCTACCATAAACGTCACTCACACGGGATCAATAAAAATATCTGTCACCGTTGAGGACGATAACTGGCTGTCCAATGAAAAAACATTCCTCCTCGATGTTTATTTGCCGCTGAAAAACGAATGCAGCTTTGACAGCGACCTGACAACAGGAACAGTCGGCGAAGCAATCAACGTAATCTGTCAGGCAAGCGGCGGCGCCGGTATATATTACGACGACGGACAGGGTGAATATGAGTTTGCTCTGTCCTATAGGACGGATAAGACAGAGCCTTACACGATCGCCACGGAGTACGGTTCCTATTACGCCATGAGCTTTACGCCCCAGACCTACGGCAGCTACTGGTTCCGGATTTCCGTCAAAGACAGCAACGGTAATACGGTACATCTCTACAAATATCTCAGAGTAAAACCCAGGAGTTTAACGAATGAGTGTGAGGTCGACAAGAAATATGTGAAATATAACGCGAGCATTCTCATTGTTTGCGATGCATCCGGCGGTTATGCCCAGAATAAAGAGGATTATCAATACGCTCTGTACTGCAAGAACGAAAGCACGGGAAATGAGTATCAGGTCATCTGTGATTTTAATAACTGTGACAGCATGTCCTATAATGGGGTCACCGAAAACACAAAACTGAAAATCTCTGTCAAGGACAAGAACGGAACCATCAGAAACAAATATGTGAATGTCGGGCTTATGCTGGAAAACCTGAGTACACTTGACAGTTCTTATGTGTATTTCGGTGAGTCTATGACTGTCAATCTTGACGCCCGCGGCGGAAATACCAGTGAAGCCTATCAATTTGCGCTCTCCTATAAAACCCCCACCACCAACGGTTATGTAACTGTCAACGATTATGGTGAATGGGGCAGCACACTCTCCTTCATGCCCGAGACGCAGGAAAACTACACACTGAAAATTTCCGTCAGAGATGTCAAAGGTACCGTCAGAAATGTCTATAAGACCTTCAGAGTGAAAGCGCCCAGACTTGTCAATAAGTCTACCATACTGAATCCAAACCTCTATATCGTTGAACCGTACCACACCGACGCAGTGTGTACCGTGTACTGCGCTGCAGAAGGCGGTCACGGCGGCTATCAGTATGCGCTTGCGGTCAAGGAAAACGGCGAATATGTCGAAAAAGTGGCGTATTCCGATACGGACACCATGACGATCTCCTTCTCCAAGACCGGCACCTATGTTCTCAGAATCACCGTGAAGGACGAAAGAGGTACTGAAAAACATCTGTATCCGAAGGTTACCGTCGGAAAAGGGGTTGAAGAAATAATCGTGTACTGATCCTTTTCCTGATTCTTGTGTCATTCATTGACTGACCCGGACTGCGAAGTTCAGGCATTTGCCTGCTTCGCAGTCCTTTTTGTCTTTTCTCCTGCAAACAGTGGAAAATTATCCCTTCATGGTGTATAATAGAATCTGTGAGGATTGACGATCCATTTCCAACGTCAACATTTCCCCGTATCCGCATCGGCACAGGAGGAACGATTCCTGTACCATATACCAAACGGATTGATGTATGGGGGCCCTGAAATAAAGGAGGTACCTATCATGGAACAAGCCGGCAATAGACCGAAAGTATCCGTGATCCTGAGCATTTACAATATGGAGCCATATCTGCGTCAATGTCTTGACAGTATCATGGCACAGACCCTTGATGATATAGAAATCATCTGTGTGGATGACGCCTCGACAGATGCTTCCCTGACGATCCTGCGTGAATACGAACGGAGGGACGACAGATTCAGAATCATTACCCAGCCACACGGGGATGCCGGAAAAGCTCGGAATACGGGACTGGATCTGGCAAGGGGAAAATATGTTTCCGTTCTGGACTCGGACGACTTTTTTGAACCGGATATGCTGAGGCAGGCGTATCTTGCCGCCGAAGAACATCAGGCGGATATTGTCGTATTCCGTTCCGATCAGTTTGACCATGCCGCCTCCCGCTTCGAACCCTGCGATTATAGTATCCGTGCCGATATGCTGCCTGAAGGGGAAGTCTTTTCGGCTGACGATATCCCGGACAGGATCTTCAATATCGGCTGTGGATGGGCATGGGATAAACTGTTTCTGCGGGAACTGATCGAAAAACATCAGGTACGTTTTCAGGAACTTCGTACCACCAATGATATGTATTTTGTCTTCTGTCTCTATACAAAAGCGCAGCGGATCTTTTTCCTGGATCAACTGCTGATCCATCGCCGGATCCATGCGTTTCCGTCTCTTTCCGTGACCAGAGAGCAGTCATGGGAGAATTTCTATCTTGCGCTCCGGGCGCTCAGGGAGCAACTGATCGCCGATCAGACCTATGAACGGTTTCGCCGGAGCTTTGTCAACTGGGCGCTGAATTTTTCACTCTGGCAGATCGACACCCTCTCCCCCTCCGTCAGCCGTCAGCTCAAAGAACGCTGTCGGGAAGAATACTTTGACCGGCTGGATATCACGGGGCATGACAGGGACTATTTCTATCAACGCAGCGAATATGAACGGATGACGGAGATCCTCAGTGACGGTATCAAAGTCAGTGTGATCATTCCCGTTTATAACGGCAGCCGCTGGCTGCGGCAATGTCTTGACAGTGTCTGCGCCCAGACGCTTCGGGAAATCCAGATCATATGTATTGACGATGCGTCCACCGATGAAACCCCCGCTATCCTCCGGGAATTTGAACAGCAGGATGACAGGATCACCGTGATCCGGCGCTATGAACATACCAATGCGGGCGCCTGCCGCAATGCCGGACTTGCTCTGGCAAAGGGAGAATATGTCTCGTTTCTGGATGCGGACGACTTTTTTGAACCGCAGATGCTGGCAAACGTCTATGAGGCAGCCCGACAAAACGATGCCCAGATCTGCGCTTTCCGGTGCGATATGTATCACGAAGATACCGGATCCTTTGAAGGGTGTCCCTGGACGCTGAAACTCCATCAGATGCCCGCTCACAGACCGTTCTCCTGTGACGACTGCGCCGATCATATCTTTACCATGACAAGCTGTACGGCATGGGATAAGCTGTTCAAGAGGGATTTCATTCAGCGTCACGGGCTTTCCTTTCAGGAGATCAACTCCTGTAACGATATGCGGTTTACCTTCTCGGCTTATACCCGGGCGCAGCGCATCGATACCCTCGATCAACTGCTGGTTCATAAACGTATCGGTCACCAGAGAGCGCTGTCCTGCGGTATGGATATTCTCTGGCATAATTTCTTTGACGCCCTGTCCGCCCTCAGACAGTTCCTGATCGACCATGACTGCTATGCCAGATTCAAAAAAAGCTTTCTCAACTGGGCGGCGGACTTTACCCTCTGGAATGTCCGTAACTACCGTAATTATTATGCGTCACTGCTTCGTTCCAGCTGTCGGAGACGCTTTTTCAAAGAGCTTGATTTGGCGGACGCTCCGAAAGAGATCTTTGAGAATCCCGGCTATTATCAGGAGATTCACCGGATCCTTCAGGAACAGGCACGACTTGACAGTTCCGATATCCCTGTGGTATCCGTGATCGTTCCGGTCTATAATGCGGAACGCTATCTGGAACAGTGTCTCAACAGTCTGCTTTCACAGACCATCGAGCAGATCGAAATCATCTGTGTCGATGACGGTTCCACCGATCACTCCCCGGACATGCTCCGACGGTTCAGCCGTACCGATAACCGGGTCAAGGTCTTTTTCCAGACCAACGCAGGGGCAGGCTGCGCAAGAAATCTGGGACTTTCCTATGCCAGAGGCAGATTCATTGCCTTTGCGGATTCGGATGACTTTTTTGAACCGGATATGCTGGAATGCTGTACGGAAACCGCCGAACATGATGACTCGGACATTGTCGTCTTTGCCGCCAATAAGTTTGACGACAGCAAACAGCAGTTCATCCCTAAAAAACTGGGGCTGACCCGTGATTACTACCCCGACCATTCCCCGTTTTCGCCGCAGGAAATGCCGGACGGAATGTTCATGGCGTTCCAGAACTGGCCATGGAACAAGCTTTTCCGCCATACGCTCATCAAAGAAAAGGGGCTCACGTTTCAGAATGTGACACGCTCCAATGATGTAGCGTTTGTCATTACCGCCATTGCGCTTGCCGGAAAGATTTCCGTGATCGATCATATTTTTGCCCATTACCGGGTCAATACCGGCAGCAGTCTCCAACAGACAAGATATCAGGCGCCGCTGGGCTTCTTTGATTCCTACCGGGAAGCCGCCCGCCGGCTCAAAGCGGCAGGGGTATATCCTGTCTTTGAAAGAAGCTTCCTCAATAAACTGTTCTCGACAGTCTGCCATAACCTCAGAACCATTCAGTCCCCTGCTGCCCGCCTTGCCATTATTCACTTTTTGAAATTCAGCGGTAACAATGAATTCGGTTTCACACAACATGACAGTCATTATTATCTTCAGCAAAAGGATGTTTCGGATTATCTGCGCTATATCGGGGGAAATATCAGGTTTGAGCCGGTGTTACTGTCGGTGATCATTCCCGTCTATAACGCCGAACAATATATCGGGCAGACCCTTGAGAGTATCCTGACACAGTCACTGGAAAGAATCGAAATCATCTGTGTCGATGACGGCTCGACGGACAGTACCCGGGAGATCATCCGCCGCTATGCCAAACGTGACAGCAGAATCAGACTGATCTGTCAGCAGAACCAACATGCCGGCATTGCCAGAAATACCGGTCTGCAGGCGGCTTCCGGTGAATATGTGCATTTTATGGACGCCGATGACCTGGTCCTCGAATACGCTTATGAATCCGTTCAGGAAATTGCCGGTAAATACCGCCCGGATTGTCTGAAATTCTGCGCCGTCGCCTTTGATGAAACCAACCATATCACGATAGAGAACCGGCTTTACAGTCTGTCATTCGTCGAAGACGGGCAATTTCTGACTGTCCTTGCCCCGGATGATCCGGTGATTCTGGAACTTTGCAGAACGCCATGGACAGGGATCTACCGGCGTGAATTCCTGCTTGCCAATCACATTCTGTTCAACGACCTGTATTGTGTGAATGACCGCTCCTTCTTTGCTCACGTCATCACGAAGGCGCAGCGCATCATGCTTTCCAGAGACAGAGTTGTCCTGCACCGGGTCAATATGCCGGGTTCACTGGTGGGCAGAAGAGCTTTGCATTTTGACTGTCAGATGGCATCCATCCGCATCATTGAACAACAGCTCCGACATGACGGCATCGGCGGAGAAGCCGCAGAAGCGATCATGCGATGTGAACTGAATGACCTGATGGCATGGTGCAGTAAATTTGCTTCCGATGAGACACTGGGAGAGACCATTCTTTCCGATACGGAAGAATTCTTAGCCCAGCTGAAGTATCCCTTTATGGGAAATTATCTCCAAGCTGCCCGGAAAATCCGTCTCACCGCTGCGGAACGAAAATCACAGGATAGTCCTCCGTCTGCCACCACCCTTGTCAGTAAAGCGGAACCTGTCCGGCTATTCTGCGCGAGAAGCGATCATCCCGTGATCTCACTGTTCCTGAAAATCCCCGACAATGACAGGGAACTTGGCAATATGCTGCACCTGATTGCCGGTATCCGATACGATAAAGCGGAATTCCTGCTGCTCAACACTCAACCGGATCAAAACTTCCCCGCTGTCGTCAGAGAATTTGCCTTTGTGGATCAACGGATCGTACCTGTCAGTCTACAGCCCGGTATCGAAATAACCGAACAGCTTTTGAATCTTGCGGCAGGAACGCATCTGATGTGCGTCAGACCCGGCCGTATCCGGGAGATCGGATCCCTTGCCGCCCTTGCCGATTACCTGAATAAAAGTACCTCGCAAACCCTTCGCTCCGATCCTTTCCTCGTCATGAGAAGATTCTATGCCGAAAATGAAGGTCGGCCAGAACTGTCGGCAGAACTGTCGGCAGCATTGTCCTGAATATCCTGTATGTCCTGCATCGATTTATCCCATCCAATCAGTAAAAAGGGAGTCACTGTCAATGGTGACTCCCTTTTAGTTCCCGTATCCGAGCATCAACAAAATCAGAAAGATGTAGTGATCGGGATAAACCAAAATCTATTTTTCTTTTTTGTCTTTTATGAGAATTGAAATACTCATAAAAACAGCAAGGATATATACGAAGAATCCCTTCGGGTTGCCGCCTGCGGTATACCGCCGACTATACAAGAAGCAGGTGGCATAACCCTCCGGGATTTTCAAGCCTCATTCCACCGCCACTCATTTTGGATGTTTTATGACTGCACTTTTCTTGACAATTCCAGAATGGAGAGCAGCCGTTTATGCTGAATATTTTGACAGGATATATTCAATTATTTAATCCGGAAATTTATCGGAATCATCACTTATACCTTTTATTGTATGTATCCAATTATTCAGCAATACCATATTTTCAAGTCTTCCATTTATATAAATCTCCATATCTGCTCCGGCTTTT
>CACYCN010000143.1 GCA_902772895.1 uncultured Ruminococcus sp. | reverse complement strand
TGTACGACCCTGCTCATAAAATACATTGATACAAGGCTTGTTGCATATGGGAACAGCGATGAGAAAAACAATAGCCCCATGCTGAGCCACATTGTCCGGCTTGAGATCTTATCAACTACGTGCCAGGCATTATGCAGACTTGTCCACATTGCTGCAAGCCAGAGAAAAGACAGCGCATATGCGGCAAAGTTGATTCCAAGAGCCAGAAAGGCTTCGAGAGTGGGGGAAGAGGGTTTTTCAAGCTCAAGTACGAGAATAGTCATAACGATCGCTATGACCGCATCCATAAAAGCGCCCAGACGATCTTTGTTCATTTTATCACCTGACTTACTGTCATATTTTACGATGGAATTCTCATAAATCTATATTATCGTATTATCAATATTCTGTCAATAAAAAACCATGCCGGCGATTCACTATCGTGTTCATCATACGGACTGCATGATATTTTTCTTTTTGACCGCATAACTTCACACTTTACGCTCCACACTTATTATTCTTTTTAGTAAAAATGGATGTTAATTGTTACATTTTTCATGTCAAAAATTACATTTCTTGTTTTTTTTGATTTGTAAGTGATATCATTAAGTTGTCAGATGAAGCGTATCCCACCTTTCAACAAATCATTTGGGGTACGCGTAAAACAGGGGTATCTCAGTTCGATGACAGAACTAACAAGCATTCTGAAATTTTTGGAGGAAATGAAAATGAAAGGAACTATTATCAAAAAAATCTGCGCAATCTCATTAGCGGCACTTATGATCGGCGGTGCAGGAATGACAGAGATCGGGTCGTTTGTCGGAACTTCACTGCCCGTAGCGGCGGCAACCTTATCTTCCGGTGATTACGAGTACTGGGAAAATAATGACGGCACCGTTACCCTCACCAAATACATTGGTGATAAGACGGAGGTCGTTGTACCGGCAACCCTGGAAGGTAAAAAGGTGAAGGCAATCGGAAAAGTCAATCATTCCGGTGATATAGAGGGTTGTTTTAATGATAATAAGCAAATCACAAAAGTCACGATCTCAAGCGGCATTACGGAGATTGAGGAGAGAGCTTTCTATCGCTGTACCGCTCTGAAAAGTGTTTCTATTCCCGGTACTGTTAAAGTCATTGGTAAAGAAGCGTTTTATTGTTGTTCCTCGATAACAAGCGTCAATATTCCCAAAGGTGTATCCGAGATTTCCACCGATGCTTTTCGTGGCTGTTCCGGTATGAGAAGTGTTTCTATTCCCGGTACAGTGACATCCATTGGTTCCTATGCGTTCAAAGATTGTTCTTCGTTAATAGGTGTCTCTATTCCGAATAGTGTTAAAGTAATAAACGAATGTACTTTTGAAGGATGCATCAATATGCAGGGTGTTACGATTCCCAAAAGTGTAACTACGATTGCCAAATGCGCATTTAATGGTTGCTCCAAGCTGACCAGCGTTACGATTCCGGACAGCGTCACTAAGATTGATACCTGGGCATTTTGCAACACTGGTCTGACCAGCGTTACGGTTCCCCAAAGTGTTACAGAACTTGGTAGTTGCGTTTTTGAAAACTGTACCGCTCTGACAAATGCCGTTATCAATAACGCTTTTGTCGGAATAAAGGAGTTTTATGGCTGCAGCGCGCTGACAAACGTCACTTTGTCTGATAACGTTACGGAGATCCAGCAGTACGCATTTTCCAATTGTACCGGTTTGAAAGCAATCAGAATACCTGACAGTGTTACTTCTATTGTTGGTTACGCATTCGAGGGATGTGACGGAATGACGAACATCACTCTTTCCAAAAATATTACCGCCATTCAGGAGTGTACTTTCCAGTCTTGCACAAGCCTGACAAGCATCTCCATTCCGGATAAGGTAACTCTGATCGGTGAAAGCGCATTCGGTGATTGCAGCGGGCTGACAAAACTGATCCTTCCGGACGGCGTCGCCACGATCGGATCGCAGGCTTTCAGTGGTTGTACAGGGTTAACGAAAGTAACGATCCCCGGCAGTGTCGGAACAATCGGAAATTCAGCCTTCTGGGATTGTACAGGACTGACATACCTTACTATTTCCGAAGGTGTTGAGTCCATTTCTTCATCTGCATTCTATGGCTGCACTGCCCTCACAAGCGTTGTCATACCGAACAGCGTGATTTTGGTGGATGGATTTGCGTTTGAATGTTGCAGCTCTCTGGAAAAAGTAACCTTCCTTAACAGTAATACGATAATCGACAGCTCGGAATATGGTCACGCGTTCATTTATACCAGAGATGATTTAAAGATAATCGGCGCAAAGGGCAGCACCGCAGAAACATATGCAAACGAATTGGGATTCGAATTCGTTTCGCTTGGGCTATTGAATAGATCCACGATCTCCAGCGATACTTTCACTCTCGGTGATGAGGTTGTGATCAATTGCGCTGCCGCCGGCGGAACAGCTCCTTACAAGTATTGGGTGATGGTGAAAAAGTCCGGCAGCGACACATGGAAAGCGATACCAAAGCAGGATTACTTTGATGAGGTAAGCTTTACTCCCGGCGCCGCAACAGATTATGATATCAAAGTCAAGGTCAAGGATGCCACCGGCAAGACTGTCAGCAAAACATTTTCACTGAAGGCAAATAAACCTCTGAAAAATACCTCCAAGCTCTCTGCTGATACCGTGAAGCTGGGCAATAAGATCAAGGCAAGAGGCTTCGCTGAGGGCGGCGACGGCAAATACCAGTTTGCTATGTATTATAAGAAAGCCTCCGAAACAAACTGGACCAAGCTCCGCGGCTATAAGGAAAGCAACATCGTTTATTTCACTCCTGCAGCAGCAACAAAGTATAACATCCTGATCAAGGTCAAGGACGGTACCGGTAAGGTTGTCAACAAGACCCTGAATCTCAACGTAACCAAATAAGTTCCCCCTTATTCCTGATATTCGATAGAATACTTTCCTGTCATTGTGAATAAACCCCTTAGAGTAGACACACGATAAAACAAAAGTGTGGGAACTCTAAGGGGTTGTTTTCTGTCAGGTTATAAAAAGCGGACCGACCTCTGATTCACTCTGATGCATAGCTATCGTAATGGACGCTGTCAATAATCACTCTGATGCCGCCGGTTCAATCATTGGAATCTATAATATCTTTCAGTGTGATATGCTCGTTCCGGAATCGTACCGGACTTTTTTCCGACTTCATGTGTATCGCATTTTGGGGGCAATTATGCAGGCGTAACAGACTTCGCACTGATCTCCGAAATTCACCTTGTCGGTAACAGTGATATGATTGGCAGGACAAACCTTTGCACCAATACCGCAGCGTATGCAATCATGATTGACAAGATAGCTTTTTGCCGTATCTTTCCTCAGAATACGTTTTGCCAGCATATTTCTCCTATAAACGCTAAAAATGATTTCATGAATCCGTCCTTTCTTAGTTTTTATAAAAAGACCGGCATATCCCATTTTAAAGAGGTATGCCGGTCAGATTGTTATCTGGTATCAGTCGCCTAACATCTCGATCATATAATTCTCCATACCGATCTGCTCGATCAGGCAGAGATGCCCCTTGACCCAGTTGTAATGCTCCTGTTCGTCAAGGATAAACTGTTCGATCATGTGCTTT
>CACYCN010000142.1 GCA_902772895.1 uncultured Ruminococcus sp. | reverse complement strand
CGCAGTGAGGGATGCCGCAGTTTCGCTATTATCCACATAATAAGTAGCGCCTTTGATTGTATATGTATCAGCCCCGGAAGGCACCGGATGCTTTTCGTCCACCTTCACCAACATGGTTGGTTCGCCATTGATAAGCATCGGGTGAACGACAGGGACATCAATTTCCCAGTGATAAGACAGATCATCAGGCTCGGTAAAGGTGAAGTCATGGCCTTCAGAACCTGCCAACACTTCGCCGTCCGCAATGATACCCACGGAAATGAACACGTTGTCTTTCCAATCGTTGCCATCATTGAGCTTTACTTTATATGTATTCGTGCCATCGCGCGTTACATTGAGATTGACTTCCTGTGCCCCCTGAGAGTCAAGCTCGTTTTCCCATTCTTTTGCAATAGCAAGCTGTTCGACCGCTGTGTTTTTAACAGGATCAGGATTTTCATAAGTGGTGGAGCCACTGCCTCCGCCCGGACGTGTATCTTCCCACTTCAGGGTAGCTGTCGTGTTTGTCTTAAGTCGGCCATCGACAGTAACATACTTTTGAATTTCCGGATCGAGATCGGCCCAAGCTCCAGATTCTCCGGGATCATTTTTGATGTCAGCCACATAGTCCAGTGTTTCCTGGCTGGGATACACATCAAAAGTCACGGAGTAGGTAACACCGTCCAGCAGTGTGCCTACCGGGGAAAGATTCCAGTCAACCGAACTGCCGTTCAGCCTTGCCGCGGGCGGATTGTAAGAATACAGATCGTTCGATTCTGTCCATTCGTATTTGAATTTACCCGAAGAAACAGAACCCTTTACAGTAACAGAATGATTTGTTCCGCCAGCATCTCTCCATGTAACTGTACAATTGCTACCGGATTGGGAAACGGTGTAAGTAATTTCATTATCGTTTTTGTCAACACGCTTAAACTGGTTGTTAACAACAGGTATGGAAATCCAGTACTGGTAAGAAGACTCGTCCACTTCCAGAAGTTCGGATGTGCCTGTGCTGGTTGTAACCTGGTTGGTTGTGCCGTCGCTGATGGAAACCGACGAAATGCCGAGGGCATTAACGATTTTCTGGAAGATTGACTCAATTGCTGAAGTCAGGGCAGCTGTATTATTCGCATTGTAGTAACCGTCGGTATCAACAGTTCCGCCGTTCATACCGGACCGATCGGATCCGTTATTCGCATAATAAATCAGGTCATCAAGCAGGTCGGCTTCACGGCCGTAGGCATAAATACCGAAAAGTGTCGTATCGGCACGCTGCTCAATTGCACGAGCTTCATCCCTCGCTGCGTTATAGAACGGCTGGAAATCTGTCCATGGACGGTTGCCGGCGGGGTTGATTGCGTTGTTGCCGTTGCCGCTTGCCGTACAGGCACCGTCCGTGACCAGGATCACGAAGGTCGGGTCTTTGTCACCGGCGTTGTCAAGAGCAGTCAGATAAGTTTGCGCCTGCTGCAGAGCCGCTTCCCAGTTGGTACCGTTGTTTGAGCCATAATTATGCGAGCTCGTTACAGTTCCGTCCACACCGTCATCGAAGAAACGGTTTACGCCGTTATTGCCGCCGGATAAATCGCTTGTCCAGGTTTGACGGCCGTTAGCCCTGGGTCCGAAAGTCACCACGGCGACCTGGATGTTGCTGGGGTCGCTTTCGTTCTGGTAGCCTTGCAGGCCTACAACAAAGTCATGTACCACATCCTCAGCATAGTCGGCTCTGTTGCGGTTGGGATTGGTTGTCACGTTGTTACTGGTCATACTTGACGATACGTCGTATACGATCAGCACGTTGACGTTGGCGGCGGTCTGGACATCGTCATCCGCCTCGCCGGTGACGGACAGCTCCAGCTTGTACGTGCCGTCACCGTTTTCAGAAGCGGTTTTACTGTGGGCAGGAGTATCCCCGGCGTCTGCCAGGGCGGCCGGGATGTATGCCAGCACTCCTGCTGTCATTGCGGTGACCAACAGAATCATCAGGACCGTTCTCAACCATTTCCGCGCGTTCTTCATACTGCAATCTTCCTCTCATCAATAGGGTGAAGGCCCCTGCTTCGGGGGATAGACAGATCGGATCACGTCTGCCGGAGGCACAAATGATATATCCACAATTGTGCCACAATAGACCTATATATACAGAATATATTATACAACAGGATGAAAGGTGAAATGTTACAAAAACATTATTATTTTGTTACCAAGTACAAAATCAGCGGTCGAAATTTCCTTATTTTACCAAATCATCATGGGTTTCAAGAAGATGTTCCTGTATGTAACATTTAGCAGGATACAAAAACAGACCGATCCGAAGGGAATAATCCAGTCGGATCGGCCTGAAGCAAACAGCAAAACAGTTTTGACTGATTCCGGATCAACAACGGAGAAAAGCAAGAAATCAGCTGAGTTTTGCGATACCGGACCTCATGCGGCGGAGCGTTTCGTCCTTGCCGAGGAGGTACGCGATTTCGAAGGCACCGCCGGGGGTGGATTCCTGGCCGGAGATGGCGATGCGCATGGGCCAGAGCACGGAGCCGGTCTTGCGTTCCCACTGCTGTATCTTTTCCATGACCACGTCATGGATGTTCTCCTCGGTCCAGGGATCGACACTCTCCAGGACGGGAACCAGCAGGGGCAGCACTTCCCTTGCGACGGCTTCGTCGCTTTTCTGCTTTTTGTTGAAGAAGATGGCGGTGTCATAGTCCGGCATTTCCGCCAGGAAGGCGATCTTTTCCGGGATATTGGAAAAGATATCCGTACGGCTCTGCATGAGCTCCGCCAGGCGGCGGTAATCCATGTTTTT
>CACYCN010000141.1 GCA_902772895.1 uncultured Ruminococcus sp. | reverse complement strand
GTCATCAAGCAATTAAAATATTACGGTTTTGACTTAATCGACAGGTTTGAAGTCATTCCCCAGCGTTATGCGCTGATCTTCAGGGAGAACCCGGATTATGTAGAGCCGCCGAGAGGAGGGAAAGATGAATATGGAAAAGACAAAGCTCCTCGCAGCCGCCCACAGGAACCCCCGAAGCCCGGAGAAGGATCAGCCGATGCACCTATGTTCCATCAGGGGCAAGAACCTGATCTTCCCTTTGGTAGAAAGCAATCCTGATCTGCCGAAGGAAGTCGCAGATATGATTCTGCGCATCTGTACGGACAGTTTTCTGAAACGTCCGTCTCTGAATGAGATCGCCATGAATGCGATCGCCTCCTTTATGAATAACGCCGCCTTTCCGATCCAGCGTCCCGAAAAGATTGTCATGATTGATTCCGCCGCCTTATTCTGTGTTGACGACAAGATCAGATCCATGACTTTCGGAACGGCAAGGGTGTTATATTTTGCCGATGGCAAGCTCGCTTATGAATCACCGAAAAGAGAATGTCCGAGATTGGGTCTGGAAGCCGTCATTAGTCCGGACTATAGTGATGTCATCGAGTTAGTCAAAGGTGCCAACGCTGTACTGGAGTGCAGCAAAAGCGTGACGGATACCTTATCCGTCGGGCAGATCGAAGAACTTTTAGCATCCTCTTCCTCTTCTGAGGAATGGATGCAGAAGCTCGAAGCAGCCATCGGCGGAAGCGGTGAATACTCAGCCCAGTGTCTGATCTTCCCCGAACGCAAGAAAAAACTTCTCTTTTAAGTCTGGCGTTGTTACCCTTGATCCCCCCAGGGAAATATCCCTGCCGCCGTCGCTTTCCAACGACGGTTCGAACGGCCTGTTCGTTCACAGCATCCACTTTTTGTTTTAAACGGGACCCGTCGGGCAGAGTCTGTACACTCGTGATCGTTTTGCCGGCAATCGGAACAGAATAGGATTTCTTAACAAAACGGAAACGGGTATGACAGTTGGCCGGCGGTTCCGGAACATATGAGAATGGTAATGGAAGGAATGAATTATAATGCTTTCAAGAAGTGAAAGAGACACATTGATCCACAATGCAGAAGAGTATTTTAAGAAAATCGAAGAACTCCAGAAGCTTGGTCTGATCTGTGATGACGGTGATTTTGTACCCTCCGTACATTATCCCCCGATCACCGAATATCCCGATTGTGATCCTGAAAAGTACCTGTCCACTTATACCATGCCCGCTGACGGCAAGATGGACATCTATGTGCATATTCCGTTCTGTATCAGACATTGTCTGTTCTGTCATTATCCCGGCATGGTAGGCGATCGTCTGGAAGAAAAGGAAAAGTATCTGGGCTATCTTTTCCGTGAAATGGATATGTATCTGGATCGTTTCGGCATCAGGACGATCAAACCCCGTTCTATCCTGCTCGGCGGCGGTACTCCTACGTATATGCCTCCGAAAATGCTCGATAAATTCCTCACCGGTCTGGATAAACGCATTGATTACAGCGCCATGAAGCAGTATAATGTAGATCTGGACCCGAATTCAATTATTGGTGACGAAGGAACCGAGCGGTGCCAGCTGATGAAGGATCACGGGATCCAGCGTCTGACGATCGGTGTACAGTCCCTGAATGATGACGTATTGAAGATCATGAACCGTCCCCATGGTTCGGAAGCTGCGATTGAGTCTGTCTATAAAGCACTCGATTTCGGGTTTGATGTCAATATTGAATTCATTTACGGACATCCGGGTCAGAATCTCGAAAACTGGATGGATGTCATGGAAAAGGCAATTGCGCTGCCGATGAATGAAATTCAGCTCTATCGTCTGAAGGTTCAGGCTTACGGTGACAGACAGGGCGTGATTAACCGCAGACACCGCGGCTATGAAGAAGGCGATATTCCGGATTTCAAACAGACGATGCTGATGAAGGCAATCGCTCTGGAGATGTTGGAAAACAACGGCTATCATGAGACGCTGCGCCGGGTTTATTCCAAGAATCCCAAGATTTATTCTCATTATGCTTATAACCAGTGCTGTAATCAGTTTGACCAGGTTGGCTTTGGTCTGTCGGCATTTTCGAGCTATCGTGACAGATTTGACATCAACTCCCAGTATTTCAGTGAATACTATGGCATGATTGATGAGGGTAAGCTCCCGATCACCAGAGGTTATGTCAGAACGGAAGATGACCAGATCCGCTGGGCGATCGTTCTGCCGCTGAAGAATACGGAAGTCCAGAAGCCGAGATTTACCAGAAAGACCGGTCTGAATATTGACGACCTCTTCAAGAAGAAGATCCAGACCCTGAAAGACTATGGTCTGCTGGAAGAAAACGAAAGAGACCTGAAACTGACAACACTTGGCGCATTTGTGGCAGATGAAGTCTGTGAATGCTTCAACTCTGACGAATTCAAGCCTTTCCCCAGAGAAAGATATGCGGAAGGTCCTCTGAATCCGTACAACGACAATGTTATTTTTAGCTGATATCTGTTTTCTAACAGTATCATAAGGGTTCTCTGAAAACCGCAGTCCGGACGGTTTTGTCTGTGAAGAAAGTTTTGAGAGATCCCAAAAACCAAGAAAGGATGTTTGTTATGAGTAATGGTAAGAAAGGCAGCAAGAAAGAACTGATCAAAACGATCGTTATCATCGTGCTGAGCTGTATCGTTGTCGCTCTGGGAGTGATTCTCTTCGGTATGCTTGGTAAGATGAAGGATGAGCCGACTCCTCCGGAAGCTCCTTCAGGTCCTCCCGCACCTCCCGCCGCTGCTGCAAGCGCTGAGATGCCGACATATGATCTTGCCTGGATGTAAGTCTCTGTCTCTTTGAGGGAAACAGTCGGATCAGAAAACTGAGTACATGGACGGGATCCTGCCATAACGGTAACATGTCTGATGAACCGGTTACAGGATATCAGACAGCGGATCCTGTCTTTGTCACCTCAAAAAGATAGTGTGGAGGGAAAAAATGTATATATTTAAAAATGCATTGAGGAATATCCTTCGTTCCTACGGACGTAATATCCTGATCGGTATTATTGTTCTCGTCATTGCGGCATCTTCCTGTATTGCCATTTCGATCAGGAGATCCGCAGAGAAAGCGAGGGAGGACTCCCTTAAGAATATGAGTATTACGGCAAGTATCCGGGTTGACCGTGCCTATGTCATGACGGCAATGAAAGAAGCCAGTTCGGAATCCAGTGACGTGAAAACCATGCAGGAACTGATGGCGGAATATAGCACGATCAAGCTTGAGAAGATGCAGGAATACGCCGAAGAGAAATGTGTAGATGATTTCTACTATGTCCTGAAAGCGGCAATTGACGGTAATGATGATCTGAAGCCGGTGTCTTCCGATACCAGTACCACCGAAGAAAGTTCTTCGGACAGCAGTTCATCCGAAAGCAGTGCGTCTGACAGCAGTACCACGGAACAGATGCCCGGTCAGCAGCAGATGCCCGGCGGTCCCGGCGGAGAACAGGGTCAGATGCCCGGTCAGATGCAGCAGCAGGATCCCGGTCAGATGCTCCGTGAACAGGGCGATTTTATGCTCTCCGGTTACAGTTCCGAGAAAGCAATGACGGATTTTACAACCGGTGTTGCGCAGGTTACCAAGGGTGAAATGTTCGAAGAGGGAACCGAAAATTATGACTGTGTGATCTCTGAGGAACTTTCATTGATGCAGGATGAAGAAATCAAGGTAGATGACGTGATTACTGTTGTCAATCCTAATGCAGAAGACCAGACGTTTGAACTGAAAGTTGTCGGAATTTATAAAAATTCCAATTCTTCGGAGTCTGCTACCGGCGGTACTTCGAACGATGAGGCAAATAATATTCTCATGAGTTATACGGCGGTCAAAGCAATTTGTGATGCTTGTGAGAATTATGTGCCTTCTGAAGATTCCGGAAGTGATTCTGATAAGGATTCCGGTAAAGAATCAAGCTCTGAATCCAGTAAGGAAACCAGCAAAGAGTCAAGTTCCGAGTCCAGCAAAGAGTCAAGTTCCGAGTCCAGCAAGCAGACCAGTACGGAGTCCAGCAAGCAGACCAGTACGGAGTCCAGCAAGCAGACCAGTACGGAGTCCAGCAAGCAG
>CACYCN010000140.1 GCA_902772895.1 uncultured Ruminococcus sp. | reverse complement strand
TAGGAGAACCATGCGCCGCTCTTTTTAATTACGTCAACACTGACCGCAAGATCCAGCAGTTCACCGACACGGGAAATCCCCTGTCCATACATAATATCGAATTCGGCCTCACGGAACGGCGGAGCGATTTTATTCTTGACAACCTTGGCTCTTGTCCGGGACCCTACTACCTCACCGCCAACTTTAATCGCTTCGATCTTACGGATATCCAGCCGGACGGAAGAATAGAACTTCAGGGCACGTCCACCGGGCGTAGTCTCGGGATTACCGAACATGACACCGACTTTTTCACGCAGCTGGTTGATAAAGATCGCAACACAGTTCAGTTTGGAAATCGAACCGGCAAGTTTTCTCAGAGCCTGTGACATCAGACGAGCCTGCAGACCGACATGAGAAGCCCCCATATCCCCTTCGATTTCAGCCTTGGGCGCAAGAGCGGCAACGGAGTCTACCACAATGACATCAATGGCGCCGGAACGAACCAGTGCTTCCGTAATTTCAAGAGCTTCCTCACCGGTATCCGGCTGAGAAACCAGCAGGGCATCGATATCCACACCCAGAGCCTGTGCATATACCGGATCCAATGCGTGTTCTACATCGATAAAGGCAGCGATACCGCCGCTCTTCTGACCTTCGGCAATACAATGCAGCGCCAGTGTGGTTTTACCGGAAGACTCGGGACCATAGATTTCGGTGATTCTGCCTCTTGGCAGACCGCCGATCCCCAGTGCCATATCCAGTGACAGGGAGCCTGTCGGAATCGCATCCACCTGCATGGCGGCATTCTGTCCCAGTCTCATGACGGCACCTTTACCGAATTGCTTTTCTATCTGACTAAGAGCTGTTTCCAGCGCCTTTTGTTTATCAAATGCCATAGTTCTTTCATCCTTTCATCCTGTTCTGCGGGAATCCCTTTGATGATTCTATTATACAATCTCCGCCGCAAAAATGCAAGAAGTGAAGTACCGTCTTCCACGTCATTTAGTCCCAAATATTACCCTATCAAGTCCCTGAATATCCTTTATCACCCGGATATTCCCGATTCCGTTAGCGGCAAGCAGGATACAGACGCTTTCCGCCTGTGTTTCACCGATTTCAAGAGTCAGACTGCCGCCGGAGCGCAGCTTCGGGATCCAGTATCTTGCGATACAGCGATAGAAATCCAGACCGTCTTCTCCTCCGTCCAGCGCCATGACAGGTTCAAATCCGATTTCTTTTTGCAGTGTCGGTATTTCTGCCGAAGCAATATACGGAGGATTCGAGACAATTGCCGCCAGTGATCCGTCATCAAAGTCACGATGACATGCAAAAATATCCCCCTGCATGATTTGCAGATTCGATACAGGATCATTTCCGGCATTCCGGTACAGATATTCCAGTGCCTGACCGGAGAGTTCCACTGCCGTAACATGCAGCCGGGGCAAAAGACGGGCAAGGGTAACGGCAATAATCCCGCTGCCGGCGCAGAGATCGACGACCCTGCCTTCCGTCAGTCCTTTCAGAGCTTCCTGACAGGTACGGACAGCCACTTCGGTATCATCCCTCGGAATCAGCACCCCTTCCCCGACAGCAAATTCCCGGTCCATAAAATACCAGTGACCGAGAATATACTGCAACGGTTCTCCCAGACAGCGTCTCTTAGCCGCTTCCGTCAACAAAAGCCTGTCTTTTTCCGGCAGTTCATCTTCCGAAAGCAATTTCATTCGATCAATACCGCATAATTCTGCCAGCATCGTATGGGCTTCACCGGAAGCTCCGTCAATACCGCCCTGTTCCAACACATTCCGCAGGTTACGATATGCTTCACGGTAAGTCATCGGATCAGATCCTCACCGTTTTCCGGAATGACATCCTTCATGGCGGCAATGGCAACCTCAATCATATCATCTTCCGGTTCTTTGGTCGTCAGCCGCTGCATCCACATACCGGGAGCGGCTATGATACGGGTAATGATATTGTCATGTCTGCCGCAGATTTTGATCAGTTCATAACCGATGCCCACCGTGATCGGCAGCAGCAGAATCTTCATGGAAGAACGCAGTATCACATTGGTAAACGGAATGAACAATCCGATCAGGATACCCACAATCAGCATCAGCACAATAAAACTGGTACCGCAGCGGGGATGAAAACGTCTTTGTTTTCTGACATTTTCGACATTGAGTTCCAGTCCGTGTTCATAACAGAAGATGGTTTTATGTTCTGCGCCGTGATACTGGAACACACGTTTAATATCTTTATTGACGGTCACCAGACCCATATAAATCAAAAACAGAATAATTCTGAGGATACCCTCAAAAGCGGATCGCCAGATAATCGGTTCTTTGAAATACGGAAACGCCTCCGACAACAGATTAAACAACAATGTCGGTACAAAAAAGAACACGCCAACACAAAAGATAATGGCAAGTACCATGGCAGCGCCCATAATAAACCCGACAACTTTCTCACCGAAATGTTTATCAAGCCACTTATCCACTTTACTCATTTCTTCTTCCGGCACTTCTTCCCCTTCCATCGCCTTATCAGCCGAAAGCAGCAGTGCCTTATTACCGGTCACAAGGGAATCGATCATATTGGCAACGCCTCTGAGAATCGGAATCCTCAGAATTTTATATTTTTTGGTCAGATTAAGCGGCTGAACTTCTTCCAGTTCAATACTCCCGTCAAACTTTCTGATTCCGACCGTTGTTTTCAGCGGTCCTCTCATCATAATTCCTTCCATCAATGCCTGACCACCGATTGATGTAATTTTCTGTGTCTTCTCTTTCTTCATTCCCATCATCCTTTCTCTTTTCCCCATCGTCAAGCTGCCGCTCCCAATTCGAGCTGGCGTTGCAAACGCTCACTCTGACTATCTGAACTTCAAGTTCTATGTCCGCAGTTGACGGCGCAGGTCGGACAGAAACATTTTTTCATCCGCTGCAGCTAAAGGCTGCTTTCCGGCTGCATAATACAGAACGAGTGTTATATTGCCTTTGATAGTTGATGCGCCTGCTTTATTTTGTTAAACTAACCGAGCGCAGAGCCTGCGCACCTGTAATCGTTTTTGCAAAGACAGGAAGGAACCGTTTGGCAAAAACTTTGCAAAACGAAACCAGGAGCGGAAACTTTCCGCTGAAAGTCCCAAGGGGGAGAACCCCCTTGGCAGGGTTTGGGACGGAGTCCCAACATTTCATGTACTTATTCAGTTGGAATGCTATCGTATCACTCCGGAAGTGAAGGGGTATCCGGGTTATTCAGCGCGGGCGGTTCGCTGTCGATCGGTATCGTCGGAATGGTAATCGTAACCGTCGTACCGACGTTTTCGACACTTTCGATATTCAGCGTGCCATGATGCAGACGGATAATCTCATCCGCTACCGCCAATCCGATTCCCGAACCCCTGACAGTCTGGTTAGCTTTATAAAATTTCTGTTTAATTTTGGGCAGATGTTCTGCCGGAATGCCGCAGCCATTATCCGCAATCACAATCACGATATGATCATCGATTTGTTCTGCGCTGATATTGACAACGCCATCCGCTTCGCTATATTTCAGCGCATTATCAATAATATTGATAAACACCTGACGCAGACGATTTCTGTCGCCCAGAACAGGAGAAAGCATTTCCGGTTCTTCATATACAATATGTTTCCGTTCCGAATGAGCCCGGTCACGCTGCATATAGATCGATTCATCCAGTTCGGCAAGAATATCGATTTTATCCATAATAAGAACCATTCTGTCCTGCTGAATCCGGGAGAAATCCAGAACCTCTTCCACAATACAGCTCAGACGTTCGGCCTCTTTGATAATAATTCCGATTCCTTTCTGAACGGTCTTGATATCCCGGCAGCCATCCAGCTGAACGGTTTCCGCCCAGCCTTTAATAGCGGTCAGCGGTGTTCTCAGCTCATGAGAAACGGAAGAAATAAAGTCATTTTTCATTTTATCGGCAGCACCCAGTTCGCCTGCCATATAATTGATCGTATCACAGAGGTCGCCGATTTCGTCGTCATAGAATTTATTGATTCTGGCATTGAAATCACCCTCGGCAATTTTCTTGGCAGTCGTACTGATTTCCTGAACCGGACGCACGATGGAACGCAGGAAATAGGTACTGGATACAAATATCAGAAACAGGATCAGCAGCCCGATCAGACATACTACGGAAATCGAAATAAATATTTTCCGATCGGCTTCCTCCAGTGAGACAACATATCGGATGGCGCCGACCTGTTTATCATTTTCGTCATAGATCACCCTGGTCAAAGCCATGACATTTTCACCGGAACTGAGATTGCCATGCCAGTCGGCATACTGTTCCTCAGCCGTAAGCGCTTCTTTATAATCCGGCATCACCTGATTATTATCGGGTGAAAAGCCGGTAGAAGTAATCACGACCTGTCCTTCCTCATTGATGACCATGAGTTCCATCATTTCCTTATCAGGGAAGTTTTCGACATACACCCGCGCCGTCTGAATAAAATTGTCAGGATTATTAAAAATATTGACCAACTCGGTAGAACGTCCGTTCAATACCTGAAAGATACTGCTATAATAGAAATTCTGAATAACCACCGCAAACGCAATGACCAGAACAAACAGAATAATCAGGATAATACCGAAGGTATTGATGAGCCATCTTTTGGTGATACCCCTCAAGCTTTCTCCTCCTTCCCGCCTCCATTATCGTTCTCATCCGTGATACTGTCCGTCACTTGAGAACCCTCAGCCGATAACGCACTGAAACGGTTTCGTATCAGCGCATCCCGGGACGGACCGAAGACGGATCGGAACCGCCTTCCCATTTATAGCCAAGTCCCCAGACTGTAACGATAAATTTCGGAGAAGAAGGATTATCCTCCACCTTCATACGCAGACGGCGGATATTCACATCCACAATTTTTTCTTCACCCACATAAGCTTCGCCCCAGACATATTTCAGAATGGCACTTCTGTCCAAAGCCTGACCGGGATTGGAGAAGAAGTATTCCATAATCTGGAATTCCACCTGAGTCAGTTCAATCAGACGGCCGTTTTTCATCAGGGAATGACTTTTGAGATTCAGGACAAAGCTTCCTGATTTCATTTCTTCCTTGAAGTTATTTTCGGAACGCATTTCAGCGATTGCAATTCTGCGGTAAAGCGCATCCACTCTGGCAACAAGTTCTGTAGGACTGAAGGGTTTGGTGATATAATCATCCGCTCCTAACATCAGACCGGATACTTTATCCATTTCCTGGGTGCGGGCTGACAGCATGATAATGCCGAGATTACCGTTTTTCTTCCGCAGTTCCTTACAAACCTGCAGACCGTCCTTTTCCGGCATCATGATATCCAGAATCGCAATATCAAAATCGCCGTTAGCGGCGTCATATTTTTCCAGGGCAACCGCACCGTTTTCCGCTTCGGTGACATGATAGCCTCCACGCTCCAGATTGATGACAATAAACTCTCTGATAGCGGTTTCGTCTTCGGCAACCAGAATATTTTTCATGTTAGGTCCTCCTCTTTTACGATATTCGTTTCATTGACAATTCCTGAACATCTTCCGATCACTCAAAGCAAAATCAGAAGACGCTGTACTTCTTCCCGGGTAATCATCATTTCCTGATCCTGATCTTCGCCGATCTCAAAAATCTTTGCGGCATAGACGGCATTGAATCCGGCATCCTTGACTTCAATACGGAACAGATCCGTATCGGTATTTTCTTTCCACTGCTGTTCGGTCAGCCGGCAGATTGTCAGCAATTTATCGGCAAGTTGTTCTTTTCCGGAATCCCAGAGATAAAAAGACATTTCTCTCGTTTCAGGGTCACTTCTTGCCGTCACATTCTCGCTCCATCGATTCGGCATAATAAAATAATAACCGTCCTTACTGTTCATGACCGTATTATAGACAAGGGGAAACTGATTTTCCGAGGCGCTGTAATTGACCCATGCCGTCTGATTACAGACATTCGCGCCGCTTTCAGCAGCAGAAGCCAGCATACTGGTAATCATAGGAATATCGATAACGGAGTCTCCGTTGATATCCCTTGAAAAAATCGGATCCACACGGTTTGTCGGATTCAGTTTATAGTTTTTCTCCTTACCCGGAAGGAACAGCGGATCAATCAGTTCATTCCGCAGTTTATCAAAATAGACCATCTGGGTACAATAGGTTTTATCATTTTTGGAACAATCAAGAACAATTCCTGTTTTACTCAGCTGCTTGATATCCTCCGGATTATAGATCACATCGGTACTGGTTTCCGATGATTCCGTTCCGGAAGGAAGAGGTTCTTCCTCACCGCTGTTAGTCCGGACACTCACTTCCGGTTCATGTAACTCGCTTTTCTGAACGGATTCTTCGGTATGATCCGTATCGGAATCCGTCAGAAGATCATCATTGTCCTCGTCTGTCTCGATAACAGACTCCTCCCCGTCGGAAACGACGGAAGGCTCCGTCTCTTCATCACTTGTTCCGACAGAGACATTCGTATCCGACTCCGTATCGGAAGACGAAGCGGACTGGGATTTTTCGGAGACGGCAGTTTTTTTCGCACCGGTAGCCGTACTTCTGACCGTCTGGTCCGTCAGTTCCACATTACACGCCACCTTTCCGGCAATCATATTGCTGAAACCAATGACATCGGGATCCATTTCCATGGAATACTTTCCGATGGGACGCTTATCCTTTTCGGAATACTGCAGCAGCATCGCAGAAGCCGGGGAATCCTGTGAACTCAAAGACAGCATCACGATATCATTCGTCATATCCCCCACAATATCCGCCAAGACCATCTCGTCATAGGTTTCGTCAACCTTCATTTCAAAGACGCCTTCCGTTGTCAGAGAATACCCTGTCAGAGTCTTATGAGTGGTATTATGATTGGTCCAGCCGATCAGAATTTCTTCTTTTTTATCACCGCTGATATCATCAAAAACCACCCTGTCCACACCGGAAGCATTATTGGAAAAAGTACCGATACACGTCCATTCATCATTCACCAGTGCAATAATGGAAGCATTCAGTCTGGTATCATTTTCGGTCGCATAAAGTGCCAGGGCATATTCATTATCCGTATTTTCATTCCGCATGATAATGGCCGAACGATTATCTCCGGTCTGGGGATATTTCAGGTTATAACTGCCGCCGGCTTCCTTGGCAATAATATTCTGAATTTCCGCTTTATCACCGGTGGCCCTTGGCGGACGCAGCAGGGAATCCGTTCCCAGTGCCGCATCGGAACATCCACTCAATCCCATCAGACAAAGCGATATTCCTAAAGCACCGAGCATTCTTCCGATTTGTTTCAAAGGATGACCCCCTTCCGATCAATACAGGCTGTCTTCCTGCAGCCTTTCCTGTCCTTTCGCTTTCCTGTCATTCTTTCATCGGTCATTTTCGCTGTCAGGGTAACGTACCGTTATCCGGCTGACTGCTGTTATTCTGTTTCTGTTTTTGTTTCCGGTTTTGTTTCTGTCTGAGTATCCGTCATGACCGGCTGAGGCGGCAGTTCCGTCTTTACGACAATGACAAACTTGATTTTGATCCCCTCATCCGAAAACATTTTCTCATGTTCCGTCATGAGATTCGGTTCATAACCCGACTGATGCAGATCGTAGGTCAGATAACGCACCGAAAACCCGCACTCTGCAAAATATTCCAGACTTTCGGCAAATAATTCATCGTCATCCGTCTTAAAATGTATTTCACAGCCGTCTTTCAGAAAGGTACGATAATGCATCAGCTGTCTGGGATGCGTAAGCCGACGCTTTTTATGTTTCATTCTCGGCCAGGGATTACAGAAATTGATATAAATTCTGTCAACGGCATCCTCTGTTCCGAGCATCATATCGATTCGTTCAATATTATGGGCAGTCAGCAGCACATTATCGGGCGTTCTCCCGGCGGAAGCAAATGCTTTTTCCACATTCCGCTTGGCAAGTCCCAGCATTTCATATTTAATGTCCACTGCCAGATAATTGACTTCCGGATTCAATACGGCTGCCTGCGCAATGAAACCGCCCTTGCCGCAGCCCAGTTCCAGATAAAACGGCTGCTTTTTCGGATATCCGTCCAGCCATTGATTTTTCCGGCAATCGGGATCCTGAATGAAAAAAGAACTGGCTTCCAGTTCCGGTCTTGCCCATGGTTTATGTCTGATTCTCATACCAATCTTTCCTATCCTCTGATTTTATGTTATCCTACATTATAACAAAACCGCCGCTTATCTATTTTCTTTAACGGAATTATTATGTGTTTCCTGAAAAAAATTACTTCCGCCTGCCACAAGCAAGCGGAAGCATCTGACCGGATTCTCCGGCACGAACGATGATTTCTTCCCCATTCCGAGCTAAGGAAAAACTATTTTTCCGACAATATCACGACAGATTGCCCGGTATCCATCGTAATCCGTTATTCCTGGCAATTGGTGGAACAGATCACAAGGAACAGAATACTGACCACCAGATAAGCAATAAAGAACGCACTCAGTCCTACCATCACAATGGCAAGGGTCGAAACAGCGGTCAGATCAGCCGATACCGCAATCAGTCCGGCAAGAACCGTTCCGATAATACCGACAAACAATCCGCCGGTATTACATTTCAGACATGACTTGGCCCTTGAACCACACGGCAGCATCAATGCCGCTGCCGCAACCGTGATCAGAACCGCCAATCCCGTAATCAGGATCGCCAGTGCCGCCCCTGTCACATTGGGCAACAGGTTATTGATAAATAACAGAATCGCAATCGTTGCAAACAGGATTCCGCCGATGATCCCGACCAGAATCATCATTCCTCTCATACACCTTGTAAAGGAATCAGGACATCTGCTGTCTTTCTGACAGCTTTCATAACTGCATAACATCACATTCATCTCCTGTTTCATTTTTCCGGAAACCTCCGTATTTTTCGTCATTCACGCTTCTCCGTAAGTCTTTCCGATCACACATTCCTTCATGCACTTCCTCCGGAACGGATCTTTCCTGCTGTGGACGTGTGAAAAGATACGGGTTATTTTTCGCATCCGTTTCGGTTTATCATTCCGCAAGAACGGATACCTCCCCCTGATATCCCCGTTATCCTCTGTTTTCCGTATCACATGACGGGAAACAGTATTCCGGAACAGCATCCCCTGTCAGGACACCCTGCTTACTGCTTCCCTTGGTAATATCATATGAAAAACTTTGGATTATGTGTTTACAATTTCAGGTTAAAGGTGTATAATGATTGCATTCCAAAATAAAAGTATCAAAAATACAGAATTGATCGCGGCAGCTTGCCGCCGGAATCATATCCGGTTATTTTTGACAGAAAAGAGTTTTGCTATGACAAAGTTAGGAAGAAATGAACCCTGTTGGTGCGGCAGCGGCAAAAAATATAAAAAATGTCACGAGGAATTCGATGAGAAGATTTCCTTTTACAAGAGTCAGGGGCATATCGTTCCCGATCACAGTATCATCAAGACCCCTGAACAGATCGAAAAAATCAAAGAAAGCTGTAAAATCAATATTGCCGTACTCGACTATGTAGCCGAACATATCCGTGAAGGGATGACCACACAGGAAATTGATGATCTGGTTTCCGCTAAAACCGCAGAATTAGGCGGTATCCCTGCCCCTCTCAATTATGAAGGCTATCCGAAAAGCGTCTGCACTTCCATTAATGAAGTGGTGTGTCACGGTATCCCCTCTGATAAGGTGGTACTGAAGGACGGCGATATTATTAATGTGGATGTTTCCACGATCTATCAGGGATATTTTTCTGATTCTTCCAGAATGTTCTGTATCGGCAATGTCAGTGAGGAAAAGAAAAAACTGGTTGATGTTGTCAAGGAATGTGTGGAACTGGGACTGCAGCAGGTTAAACCATGGGGATTTCTCGGTGATATGGCGCAGGCTGTCAACGATCATGCCAAAGCCAACGGCTACAGTGTTGTACGGGAGATCGGCGGTCACGGTGTCGGACTGGAATTTCATGAAGATCCCTGGGTAAGTTATGTCACCAACGCCG
>CACYCN010000139.1 GCA_902772895.1 uncultured Ruminococcus sp. | reverse complement strand
TGTATCCGAACAATAAGGAACCCAACTTCAAGCTGCTCAGTGAGGAGACCTGTAACGATCTGTCCATTGAGTATATCTGTGAAAAGCTTTCCGGCGACCCCTTTGAACAGAATATTATCAAAAACACCATGATTCGTCTGGAGAAGGATCCGGAAGTGATCCAGTACCGCAGAGATGTCTTTGATGATATTTATCATTATCCGAAACTCCGTGAGCGTATCAAGGAACTGCTGGAAGAACTGGCATATCTGAAAGACCTTGAAAAGTCTGTCAAAGACGCAACCGCTGCGCCGATCTGGCAGCTTGTCAACCGTCTGCAGGAGCTGGATATCTATGTCAACTGCATCGAGGGAATCCATCAGTCATTGACGGAGCATGAGATTCATTCGGAAGGACTGAAAATTCTCAGAGAGTTTGTCAGTTCCTTATATAACGAGAGCGGATTTGAGTACCTGCATCAGGATGTCAAGGAAATGGTCAGTGAAATCGGCCGTATCAAGAGTCTTTCCATCGGTGTCAATCTGGATAACCGTATGATGCCGGTAGAAGTAGGCATTGTTTCGATCAATGATACGGAATTTTCCAGACCCGGTCTGCTCAATAAATTCCTGGACTTTGTATCCGCCAAAAATGAGATTCACGGCGGCACCAGCTTTGACGGCATGACAAAAATCCATACCGTCGGCAAGGTCAGCGGAGACGATCCTTTGATGTCAACCCTGAGCCGTGTCATCAATGATATGCTTGGTTCAACGGTTCGTCAGCTGAAGAACAGATTGTCCCGTTATACCAATATCAGCGGTTATAGTCTGACCAAACTCATCCCTGAATTTATTTTCTATATTCGTTGGGCTGACTATCTGGAGCATGTCAGAGAAAAGGGAATTCCGATCTGTAAACCGCAGATCCTGCCCAATGAGAAGCGTGAAATGTTTATTCACGATGTGTATAACTTCAAGCTTGCCATTCAGAATGTAGACGGCAAGGATCTTGAAATTATCTGTAATGACTTTGAATTTACCCATGAACATGGTATCTATATCATGACAGGCCCGAACCGTGGCGGTAAAACAACGCTGACACAGGCAATCGGTCTTGTTTTCCTGATGGCACAGGCAGGTATCTATGTACCGGCAGCGAGTGCTTCTCTCAGTCCGGTGGACTGTATCTATACCCATTTCCCTGCAGATGAGAATAAAACCGTTAATCTGGGTCGTCTGGGTGAGGAATCGAAGCGTATGAGTCAGATCTTCGGTGAAGCCACGAATGAAAGTCTGTTGCTGTTCAATGAATCCCTTGCGACAACCTCCTTTGCAGAAGGTCTGTATATTGCCAAAGACGTAGTCAGAGCGCTGCGTTATCTGGGCGCCAGAACGGTCTTTAATACCCATATGCACGAGTTAGCCATGACGGCGGATGAAGTAAATCAGCAGGTGGAAGGTGACATGAATGTTGCCAGCCTGATTACAGGAATCCATGAGGGCAAACGATCTTATAAAATCTTTATTGCCCCGCCGGAGGGCGTCAGCTATGCGCAGGATATCGCTAAAAAATACGGCGTGACCCTTGAACAGCTGATGGAAAAGATTACCCCTGCCGGCAAAAAGAATTCTGCGTAAGCCTCACTTTCATAAAAAAGAGCCGATCCCGTATCATAACGGGAAAGGCTCTTTTTTATACGATATTCTGAAAATAAGGATCCGATGGTTCCTGCTGACGTTTCAGGCATTACAGGAAACCGGTATCAGTCGGCATTGGCTTTTGCGATTTCAGAAATTTCATCCTCGATACGGAGGAAGGCGTCAGTGACGATAGGGTCAAATTTTTTACCGCGCATTTCTTTGATGTTCTGGAAAACTTCGGAGATCGGAACGGCAGCTTTATAGACACGTTTGGCTGTCAGGGCGTCAAAGAAGTCAGCAATGGTCATGATACGTGCGCAAAGAGGGATATCCTTGCCTTCTACCCCGTAAGGATAGCCGGAACCGTCCCAACATTCGTGGTGGTAGAGCGCTACCGATTTTGCAATATTCAGGAATTCCTCGTCTTCGATATCCGCCATGGACTCTTCAATCAGTTTTTTCCCGTTAACGGTATGGTTCTTGATAGCGTCGAATTCTTCTTTGGTGAGTTTACCGGGTTTTAACAGAATGGAATCCGGAATCGTAATTTTACCGATATCATGCAGAGGCGCTGACAGTATCGTATCCTGAATGTAGCGTTCTGTCAGTATTTCGGGAAAATCACCGTTACGCTTTAATTCGAAGATCAGAGCCTGGACATATTCGCTGGTACGTTTCACGTGCTGACCGGTGCTGCCGTCACGGGCTTCGATGATATTGGCAAAGCTGATGACCATCTGATTCTGCATCCGTTTAATGGCTGCAATTTTTTCGTCTACACTGATATCCAGGGCGCTGCGTTTGGTATCGATAGAGGTGAAGACACGACCGGCATATAGTGCAGTTACCAGAAAACTCATGGAACAGTTGACGATCAATAATCCCGTGTTGATCGTATCCTGCAGGAGATAGGGCGGTTCATAGTCATTAAATCCGACTACCATACATATAAATGTCAGGGATGCGATAATGACGGTCGCATTGCGGAAGTGTTTGATGACATTTCCTTTCCGGCTGATGAAAACCGACAGGAAAATCAGCGGAATGACCAGATAGTGAAATCCGGGTTTCAGACCAAACAATGCCGCACAGCATAGCTGATGCAGAAACAGTTCCCCGATCGTCAGCATGGTACATGGCAGCCATGATCCTTTGAAGTATTTTAACAGGATGACAAATGTCGCGTACAAGATCACCCCGACAATATCGAATATCATCATGATGTGAATATTCTGCAGGGAGAAAACGACAAGATAGCCGGCGTGCAGCACCAGACAAATCAGAAAGAACATATTCAGCGGTGCTGTCAGGGAGGCAAAGTTGGAATAATCCTTGTCCTCGTTATATTTGGGGGTACCTACAAAGAACTCGGTGATCTTATTTTTTCGTTCAGCCATAGCGTTACCTCTCATCTGTTGATTTGGAGCCGATAAATATAATTATGTATTATTATAACATAATGTTTTTCTGCTTTCAATAATTTTTGTTTATTTATTGGAGAATTTTGTATTTTGTTGCCAAAATGAGAGAGAGGGGGAGGACAGTGTTTCTGGCAGTAAAACTGGGGCGTTTTCGGTTATCAGCCATTTCAGTAGCGCTGGTAGTATCGGTTGTATTGCTGATGGTGACAACAGGACGGTCGGAGATAACAGAAAGTTTCCGGCTATGTGTGGTCATGTATCATGGACTGACGGAAAATCCCGCACATCAGAATCAGTATATGATTGATCCGTCATGGTTGGAGCAGGATCTGCAATATCTGAACGATAACGGTTATCACACGATTTTTCTGAGTGAACTGATAGCCTATTGGCAAAAGGGTACCCCCTTACCGGAAAAACCGGTTATGCTGACGTTTGACGACGGCTATTATAACAATTATGTCTATGCCTATCCGTTATTACAGCGGTATGGCTGTAAGGCGGTGCTGTCGCCGATCGGAAAGGAAGCCGAAAAAGCCGCCCGGGAGGAATACCGGAGTACAGAGTATTCTCAATGTACCTGGCAGGAACTGAAAGAGATGGCGGAATCGGGTTATGTGGAACTGCAGAATCATACCTATGATCTGCACCGGTTACATGAGGGAAGAAAAGGCGCTGACCAGAAACCGGGGGAATCGGACGAAGAGTATAGGCTGCTTTTACGGAATGATCTGCAGACCTTTCAGGATACTGTCAGGCGACAGACCGGTAAGGTGCCTCAGGGGGTAATTTATCCGTTCGGGGCATATTGCGAGCATACGCTGTCAGTGGTGAAAGAACTGGGTTTTGATGCCGCTATGGACTGTGAAGAAAAAATGAATGATCTGAAAAGTCCGGAAGATTTATTTCATCTTCATCGTTTTCTGCGTCCCAATCACACGTCTTCACGACAATTCTTTGAGAATTGTATGAAGTAATTCCGACAGACAATCCGAGAAATGAGTCAGGAGGAAACAGAATGCCCCGTGTATTTTTAAGTCCGTCCACCCAGGAGTTTAATCCCTATATTGACGGCGGCAATGAGGAATACTATATGAATGTTATCACAGATGCCATGATTCCCTATTTGGAAGCCAGTGGTATCTCATACGGCAGGAATGATCCGGAAAGAACGGTAGGCGGTTCGATTCAGCTTTCCAATGCCGACAGTTACGATCTGCATCTTGCCATTCACTCCAATGCGGCAGGTCCAGCCAATGCCGGACGGGTCCGTGGTACGCAGGTGTATTATTATCCCACCAGTCAGCAGGGAAAACGTGCCGCCGATATTTTTGCCAACAATTTTATGGAAATCTATCCGGATCCTTCCAAAGTTCAGGTGATTCCCACCACCTCGCTGACCGAACTTCGCCGCACCAAAGCTCCGGCCATTCTGATTGAAGTGGCTTATCACGACAACCGTGAGGATGCTCAATGGATCCGTGACAACATCGATGTCATCGCCGAAAACTTAGCTGTCTCCGTTGGTGATTTCCTCGGTGTCAAAATTCAACCGGAGCCGCTGGGGGCGTGAGCCCCCAGGGACTCTGTCCCTGCACCCTGCCGGGCTCTGCCCTGGACC
>CACYCN010000138.1 GCA_902772895.1 uncultured Ruminococcus sp. | reverse complement strand
TTATGAGGGACTATATCGGTACAGAAACAATGGCTTATATCCAGCTTGCCATAGACGATATCAAAACCGCCGAAAACAGTCATTCTCCCATCGTTGATCTGATGCTTGCGGTTGATCATATCCTGGCATTCTGGGGCAGCGTCAGCGACCAGATCGAAGACGAACAGATAAGAAATATCATCAAGCTCGGAAAAGGTGTTGAAAGACTGGATCTGTACCTGAGTTTTGATAAGCCGGTCAGTGAGATAAAAGCAGCCTTCCGGAGAATGAAAGGCTATCTCCGGAAAGCAAAACTCCGGTATGACGAAACGATTTTATTTACGATGGAAAATATGCTTTCCGAAGTCAGCTTCAAACCCGAAAATATCAAGAATCTTCTGCGAAAGCTGATTCTGACATAAGGGGGGGATTCCTATCAGACAGCTACAATTTCATTATCAGCTGACGGCTTCCTACAGTGAAGCGGTCAGCCGACACAGTTATTCCGTCCTGTTTCTGCCGCAGGATACACAAAGACAGAAAATCAAAGAACTGTCTGCTGCCGTAAACGGCGGCAATCTATTCTGCAGGACAGAGGACAGCTTCGGCAACCAAAAAATCTACGGAAGAATTACCGAACCGCATCAGACATTTGAAGTAAGTGTCAGCGGAATCGCCGAAACCGGACCGGCAGTATTTGAAGAATATACCGAAGATCCTTTCCGCTGTATTTTATACCGGTATCAGACACCTCTGACAGAACCCGGTAATAATCTATGGCACTTTCATCAGTCACTGCATCTTGATCAGACGGAACAGCCCTATGATAAAGCGCTGACGATCATGCGCCATATACCGCAGGTTTTCCGGTACGGTCCGGGTACTACCGGCATTCATGAAACTGCCGAAAACGCTTTGGCACTGGGACAGGGAGTCTGTCAGGACTACGCCCATATCATGTTATCCCTGCTGAGAACGGAACGGATTCCGGCAAGATATGTAGTCGGCATGATGATGGGTGACGGTGCATCCCATGCATGGGTCGAAGCATTTTGTAAAGGGTTCTGGTACGGCTTTGACGTGACCAATCAGAAACTCGTCAATGATGAATATATAAAGGTATCCTGCGGCAGAGATTCGGAAGATTGTCCCGTGATCAAGGGTAATTTTTTCGGTGACGGGATCCAGCATCAGAGTGAATCCGTCACCGTTGAAGAATTCTCACAACAGGATAGTCCGGAATGATTCATGCGGTATGGCTGTCGGACTGCCCGACAACGAATGTTTCGGAAACCGGACAGGAATCCCGGTTATCTTTCCGGAACGGATTCGTTGAAGAAAAAATATAAGGATTGATGGAAATGATTCAGACCATAGCGTCTGTCGGACTGCCGATAGACGAAACATTGATGATAAAGAAAAACCGCCTGGTTCCTCTGAAAGAACTGAGCGGTAATGAAAAACGTATCAGTATTGTCACCGGAACTCACGGCGATGAACTGGAAGGACAGTATGTCTGTTATGAACTGCAAAGACGGATCCGGAAACAATATCATTGTCTGACAGGTATTGTTGATATCTATCCCGCCCTGAATCCATTGGGAATAGACTCCCTGACACGGGGAATTCCGGGATTTGACCTTGATATGAACCGATTATTCCCCGGCGCAGAGAACGGTTCCATGCCGGAATATATCGTTTCACAGATCATCGATGACCTCAAAGGCAGTGATACCGTTATCGATATTCACGCCAGCAATATCTTTCTGGAAGAAATTCCTCAGGTAAGAATTAACGAGCTCTCCAAAGATACCCTTGTCCCTCTTGCCAGAAAGCTGAATGTGGATTATATCTGGATTCATGCGGCTGCCACCGTACTGGAATCCACTCTTGCCTATTCACTCAACATGATCGGTACACCGACACTGGTAGTAGAAATGGGTGTCGGCATGCGTATCACCAAAAAATTCGGCGATCAGTTAGTGGACGGTATTTTCTCATTGATGAAAGAGCTGGGCATATGGAACGGCGAAGTCATTGAACCGAAAGAACCCATTATTTCCGATGACGGCGAAGTGATGTTTCTCAATGCAGGAAGTTCGGGCGTCTTTCTTCCTGCGGTAGAGCATTGGAAAAACGTTCGGAAAGGTGACCATATCGGAGATATTCTGAATCCCCTCACGGGTGAAATCAATGAAACGATCACTTCACAGACGGACGGTATCGTATTTACCCTGCGGGAATATCCGATCGTTTCGGAAGGCTCGCTGATTGCAAGAATACTGGCATAAGGAGGGATTCCCATGGAAGAAACAATACTGTTTGAGCTTGGCTCGGTCTACAGAGAAAATATGCGCATCAAAGCCTATACGTTCGGCAGCGGAGAACATTCCGCTTGTGTGGTTGGTGCGACAAGAGGAAACGAAGTCCAACAGGTTTATATGTGTTCAAAACTGATCTCTGTTTTTGAACAGCTTGAAAAGCGTGGGAAAATTAACAGCGGCAGATCCGTTATGGTCATTCCCTGTGTCAATCCGCATTCCATGAATATCGGCAAACGTTTCTGGGCAGCCGATAATACCGATATCAACCGGATGTTCCCCGGATATGACCTTGGTGAAACGACACAGAGAATCGCCGATGGTGTGTTTCGCCATATCAACGACTATCAATACGGCATTCAGTTTGCCAGTTTCTATCTGCAGGGCAGCTTTATTCCTCATGTCAGAATGATGAAAACGGAATTTGAATACGCAGAGCTTGCCAAAGATTTCGGATTGCCCTATGTATACCGGCGCCGTGCCAAACCTTATGATACGACTACCCTGAATTATAACTGGCAGATCTGGGGAACCAAGGCGTTTTCCGTTTATACCAATGCTACTGACCGGATTGATGAGGAAAGTGCTGCGGAAGCGGTCAATGCGGTGCTGAGTTTTTTGAATAAACGGGGGATTATCAGCTATGACTGCCATGAAGGATATATTTCCCGTCTGATTGAAGGTCATGAGCTTGTGAATGTCAAAGCCGAAACGCCTGGTTTCTTTGTCCGTCATGCCAACGTCAATGCAAGAGTCAGACAGGGAGAACTCCTTGCGGAAATTACCGATCCCTATACAGGCAAAATTCTGGATAAAATCATTGCTCCGGTCAACGGAATTGTGTTTTTTCATGCCGGTCAGCCTGTCATCTATTCCAACACACCATTGTATCGTATCATCCCGACTGACGATCTGGTATAGTGTCTGCTCCGGATGCAGAATGATTGTAAACACCACTTTCAACCTATTACGGGCAGGAAGTGGTGTTTTTCAGATACTGGATGGACCTGTTCCGTGATGATGCTGAACATTTACGCCTGCAAACTGAAATATTTTCCTCCGATACATCAGAATACCCCTCTCGAAGAACGAAATGTTCCAACGAGAAGGGTATTTTTTCGAATGGATAACGGTTTTCTCCCTCTATCAAGCATTCCTTATTTGATCAATGCATCTGTTACAGCGTTGATCCCCAGCCGGATCTATTCCTTGATACGGATTCTGATATCGCCTGTTGAAATACCAATTGTGAGGGAATGATAGCTCTTTTCGGGAAGATAAACCGTTGTTGTCGCCGAATCAAAAGAAAACAGTCCCCATTGTTCATACCATGCTCTGGTATCTTCTACACTGATCTCCAGTGTTTTTTCGTTTACCTTTACCGAATGTTTCATCTTTTCCTGCTCACAGCATACAACCTTGCAGGTTCCGTCGTCAGAAAGACGAAAGATGATATCGTCTGTTTTCAATTCAAAATGCAGATGTTCCAATTCATCTCTGACAACATAAGTATTCGTTTCATATCGGGCATTGAATAACCTTCCAAAATCCCAGTTTACCATAGACATGACAACCGTAAAAACCGCAATTCCTGCCAATACAAAAGCAGACGCTGTTATCAGCCATATTTTCGTTGATTTTTTCATCTGGAACGTTCCTTCCTCACAAGCAGTGCTTTGATTCCCCTGAAAATTTTCTTTGTCAGAACAACAGTGCCTAATGTCAGATACAAAAAACCGCCAGGCAGGAAAAAATTCCCGCTTGACGGTTTTGATGATGATGGATTCGATGATAGTTTTATTCCCATTCGATGGTAGCGGAAGGCTTGGGCGTCAGATCAAACAGAACACGATTGACATTTTCGACTTCGGCGGTAATTCTGGCAGTAATGTGCTGCAGCAGATCAAAAGGAACATTTTCTACCGTAGCAGTCATTGCGTCAGTGGTATTGACGGCACGGATAATCACCGGATAAGCAAACGTGCGTTTGCCGTCCTTTACGCCGACAGATCTGAAATCCGGAACGGCGGTAAAATACTGCCATACCTTACCCTCCAGACCGTTTTTCGCAAATTCTTCCCGAAGAATCGCATCGGATTCCCGAACCGCTTCCAGTCTGTCACGGGTAATCGCTCCCAGACAGCGTACTCCAAGACCGGGACCCGGGAACGGCTGACGATAAACCATATTATCCGGCAGTCCCAGCGCCTTGCCGACAACTCTCACTTCATCCTTGAATAAGAGTTTCAGCGGCTCTACCAGTTCAAACTGCAGATCCTCCGGCAGTCCGCCGACATTATGATGCGCCTTGACGCCGTCACTTTCAAGAATATCGGGATAGATCGTTCCCTGAGCCAGGAACTCGATACCGTCCTGTTTACGCGCCTCTTCTTCAAAGACACGGATAAATTCCGCACCGATGATTTTTCTTTTTTTCTCCGGTTCGGCAACTCCCGCCAGCTTATCGAGAAAACGGTCTACCGCATCTACATAAATCAGATTCGCATTCATCTGATTCCGGAATACTTCGATCACCTGTTCCGGTTCACCTTTACGCAGCAAACCATGATTGACATGAACGCACACCAGCTGCTGACCGACTGCTTTAATCAGCAGTGCTGCGACAACGGAACTGTCAACGCCGCCGGATAAAGCCAGTAATACTTTTTTATCACCGATCTGCGTTCTGAGTTCCCTGACCTGTTCGTCAATAAAAGACTCAGCCAAAGCCTGAGTGGTAATTCTCTCCATTGTTTCGGGTCTGATATTTCCTTGCATAGTAACCTCCAGAAAATAATATTTGATAAATCTATTATAACAAACTACCGGAAAAAAAGTCAATATCCCCTCACTCTTTGTCACAAAGCCCGAAGCTCATAATAAATTTTAAAAAAAATAGCTTTTTGATAAAAAAAAATTAAAAAATATAGTGACTTTTAACTATTTTTATGTTATAATGAAAAAAAATATATTTCTTTTCCCTATTTTTGGTAATAGATGTTAAGAAACTTTGATTTCAGGTTAATTCAGGTGGTTGAATGCTCGAACAAATCATCAATATTGACCGGATGGAGCAGGCTGTCGCTCTGTTCGGAACCTTTGACGAAAATATCCGGCTGATTCAGAACGAATATATGGTAACAGTCGTGTGCCGCGGATCGGAACTGAAAATTTCCGGCGATCCGGAAAACGTCTCCAAAGCGGTCAAGGTCATTGAAAGTCTGCTGACGCTGCTGAATAAAGGCGAGGCATTGAGTGAACAGAATGTTCGCTATTGTATGTCACTGGTCAACGACGGCAACGAACAACGGATTGAACAGCTGGGAGGAGACTGTATCTGTATCACCTCCAAAGGACGACCCGTTAAACCGAAAACTCTCGGTCAGAAAAGCTACTGTACGGCGATTCAGAAAAACACCGTCACGATCGGCGTAGGTCCTGCCGGAACCGGCAAGACTTATCTGGCAGTCGCAATGGCAGTAGCGGCATTCCGCGCCAGAGCCATTAACCGGATCATCCTGACACGTCCGGCAGTCGAAGCCGGTGAAAAATTAGGATTCCTGCCCGGTGACCTGCAAAGCAAAGTCGATCCCTATCTGCGACCGCTGTATGACGCCTTGTTCGATATGCTGGGAGCGGAAACGTATCAGAAATATGTGGAACGGGGCAATATCGAGGTGGCACCGCTGGCTTATATGAGAGGCCGTACCCTCGATGACAGTTTTATTATTCTGGATGAAGCGCAGAATACTACCCCCGAACAGATGAAAATGTTCCTGACACGATTGGGATTTAATTCCAAAATGGTAATTACCGGTGATATTACCCAGATTGATCTGCCCGGCGGTGTACGTTCGGGACTCAAGGATGCCGTCCGGATCCTGAGGGATATCGAAGGAATTGAAAGTGTCATGTTCTCGGCAAAGGATGTCGTCCGGAACCGGTTGGTAATGGATATCATCAAAGCGTATGAAAATGTCGGCAATAAGCCGAAAGATAACGGAAAACGCTGAAGGAATACCGGCAAAGAAAATATAGGAAGAAAATTCCGATTATCATATAGAAAGGTGTGTTATTGGAGTGGATAAGATCAAGGTTATCATCACCAACAAACAGAAAGACGTCAAGATACCGAGGGGTTTAAGGATGCTGATCAGACGCTGCTGTAATGCCGTTCTGAAAATGGAAGAATTTGAAGGCTCCGTAGAGATCAGTGTTACCCTCGTGAATAACAAACAGATCAGGGAACTGAATTCCATTTACCGCAATAAAGACAGAGTGACGGATGTACTTTCGTTCCCGATGGGTGAAAACGGCAAGTATGATACCGATCCTACAACCGGCGCCAAAATTCTGGGCGATATCGTCATCTCGATGGAAACAGCCATCGAACAGGCGGAACGGTTCGGTCATACGCTGCAGCGTGAAGTCGGCTATCTGACGGCACATTCCATGCTGCATCTGCTGGGTTACGATCATGAGGATAACGGTCTGCAGAGAATTCGTATGCGTGAAAAGGAAGAAAAGGTCATGACACAGTTAGGATTGCCGAGTTCTTCCAGCTACGTCCTGCAGGATGATAACTGATGACCTTTTTCAAAAGCTTTCAATACGCATTTTGCGGTCTGATTCAATGTATTAAAAACGAGCGGAACATGAGATTTCATACAGTGGCAGCGCTGTATGTTCTCATTTTTGCACGTTTTTTTCATTTTTCACGGGAAGAATGGGCGCTGCTGATCCTGCTGATCGGCGCCGTCATCGCAGCAGAGGCCATCAATACCAGTATCGAAACCCTCTGTAATAAGGTGACCAAAGAACGTGACCCCTATATCAGAATTGCCAAAGACGCTGCCGCCGGCGCCGTACTCATTTTAGCCATTGCCGCCGTTGTGATCGGTATTCTGTTTTTCGGCAATGCTGACGGCTGGAGGGAAGCCTATCGTTTTTATCTCACCCATCCGCTGCATCTCGGTGCGCTGATCATTCTTACCGTCTTCTCGCCGCTCTATATCTTCGCCCTGCCTCACCGCAACTCTCAGACACAAAGGAAAGGAAAGAAAAAATAATATGACTAAAACTGCATTTATTGCGATTGTCGGAAGACCGAATGTCGGAAAGTCTTCGATCCTCAACCGGTTATTAGGAGAAAAAATCGCTATCGTCTCCTCCAAACCCCAGACAACCCGTACCAGAATTATGGGTGTCCTGACAGAAAACGATTACCAGTTGGTATTCATCGACACACCCGGCCTGCATCAGCCCCGCAATCATCTGGATCGTTTTATGCTGCGCTCTATCAATGAATCCGTAGCCGGAGTCGATTTCTGTGTTCTGGTGACGGAAGCCGGCCGTAAGACTGCCCCGGAGGAAGAACAACTCATCGAACGATTCCGTTCTTTGAATATCCCCGCTGTTCTGGCAATCAATAAAACCGATACCATTCAGGATAAAACCGTTCTGGCAGGACAGATCGCATCATTGGCGGAACAATATGAATTTCAGGCAGTCGTCCCCTGTTCGGCGCAGACCGGCTATGGTATGACAACCCTGAAGGATGAAATGAAAAAACTCGCTCCGGAAGGGGACTTCATGTTTGAAGAGGACACCCTTACCGATCAGCCAGAAAAAGTCATTGCCGCTGAAATGATCCGTGAGAAACTGCTCCGGTTACTGGAACGGGAAGTCCCTCACGGAACCGCTGTTTTCATCGAACGGATGAAAGAGCGTTCGGACGGTAACATTATGGATATCGATGCCGTCATCTACTGCGAAAGAGATTCTCATAAGGGGATCATTATCGGAAAAGGCGGCTCCATGCTGAAACGGATCGGCACCTATGCCCGGCAGGATATGGAAAAATTCTTTGACTGTAAGGTCAATCTCCAGATCTGGGTCAAAGTCAAGGAAGACTGGCGCAACCGTGAAGCGATTCTGCGCAGTCTGGGCTATGACGAAAACGAATTCAATCAATAATCCTTTCATTGTCAGGCGGCGCTCCGGCGCTTCGGAAGGATTTTTTGGTTCCATGACATTTTTTATGGTATAATGCAGGGAAAGGCGGCTATAATAATAACATCAATCAATCGGATTACGATGGAGGGAATTGATGTATGGACGAATATGCCGCATGGAAAAAATTCACGGAAACGGGAAGCGTGAATGACTATCTCGCCTATTGCCGGATCAAACTCGGTTTTCAGGCGCAGGATGTTCAAAAACCGCCGGAGGACACCTATGATATACAATACGGAGGGACTGATTCTGAAGGAACAGCCCATTGGAGAGAAAGATAAACTTGTCACCATACTGACCAGAGATCACGGTGTCATCCGATGCTTTGCCAGAGGCGCCAGAAATCCCAAACATGGGTTATTTGCGCCCATGCAGGCACTGAGCTATTCCCGGATCACTGTCTATCACGGAAAAAATTCAGACAGAATTGAAGAGGCGGAATCTATCCGTCTCTATCGTTCTGTCACCGGTGATCTCACCCTGCTTTCACTGGCACAATATTTCTGTGAGATCGTCATCCGTATCATTCCCGAAAACACTCCCTCCTCCGAACAACTGGATCTGCTGCTGAACTGTCTGTATCTGCTGAGTGAACAAAAAAAGACGCCCTCCCTGATCAAAGCGGTCTACGAGATCAGAACGATGGTATTATCCGGACATATGCCGAATCTTCTGTACTGTTCCGCCTGCGGTTGCTATGAAGCGGACCGGATGTATTTCAACTATACCGCCAATGAACTGATCTGCGCCTCCTGTACCAACGGAAACGGCACCTTATCCGAATTGTCACGCGGCGCCCTGACGGCGTTACGCTATATCACCTTAGCAGAACCGAAAAAACTGTTTTCCTTCCGCCTCTCAGAGGAATCGCTTTATCAACTCAGCGTCTGTTCAGAAAAGTACACCTTAGCCGTTGCCGAAACCTCATTCAATGCCCTGACAATGTATCATCAGCTGCAGGGATGGGAAGGTCCGGCAACACAATCATCTTGAAATCACAACTATCATACAATCATCACAGCCCGTCGGAACCGGCAGCATGACCGATCATTTCACCATCGCCAATCCTGACCTACCACTACGATCTTGCATCGATCCTGTCATGCTGCATGATTCCGGCAGAGTAAAGGAAAAACATATGAAAAAAGATCATCTTTCTTTAGAGCTTGACAAAATACTGGAAAAGCTCGCCGAACAAACCTCTTTTGAGGATGCAAAACAACTGGCTCTGTCTTTAGAGCCGGCAACCGGATTATTTGAAGTCAATGAACTGCTGCGGGAAACTTCCGATGCCCATTCTCTGACAGGACGTTTCGGAGCGCCTTCCTTCGGCAATCTTCATAATATCAACAATGCCCTCTTCCGGGCACAGGCAGGCGCCGTGCTGACACCGATCGAACTGCTGCGGACGGCAGCCCTTTTACGAACGATCCGTTCCGTCAGTGACTGGCGTGATAAATCCGCATCCATTACAACCTGTCTGGATCTGCGCTTCAATGCCCTGACGCCGAACAAGTTTCTCGAAACCAAAATCACCTCCGCCATTCTCTCGGAAGAAGAAATCGCCGATAATGCCTCCCCTGCTTTGGCATCGATCCGTAAGAAAATAACGGCTGCCGCTTCAAAAATCCGGGAACGTCTGGATAAAATCATCCACTCCCCTTCTACGCAGAAATACTTACAGGAGAGCATTGTCACCATCCGCAGCGGACGATATGTGATCCCTGTCAAGGCGGAATGCCGCTCTCAGATTCCCGGATTGGTACATGATACTTCTTCCAGCGGCGCCACCGTCTTTATTGAACCGATGAGTGTCGTGGAAGCCAATAACGAGATCCGGATTCTTCAGTCAAAAGAAGAAGCCGAAATTGAACGGATCCTGGCAGAACTCTCCGCAGAAGCCGGCGCTTATGCCGAACGAATCGCTGACAGCTACCGGATCCTGACAGAACTGAATGTCATTTTTGCCAAGGCGCATTTAGCCTATCGTATGAAAGCGACATTGCCGGTCATGAACCGGGAAGGACGAATCTGTCTGAAAAAAGCCAGGCATCCGTTGATTCCCGCCGATCAGGTAGTGGCAACGGATATTGAACTGGGACGGAATTTCGATACCCTTGTTGTTACCGGACCGAACACCGGCGGTAAAAC
>CACYCN010000137.1 GCA_902772895.1 uncultured Ruminococcus sp. | reverse complement strand
TTTCTTCCGTACCTGCGCCGTGAATTGCGGACATGAAAGTAGGGGTTCAGAAAGTCAGAGTGAGCGTATGCGAACGCCAGCGCGAATCGGGAGCGGCAGCTTGCCGCCGGCAGCTTGCCGCCGCCGCAGGCTTATGACAAAGGGCAGTACTTGCAAAAGGAAGAGAATGTGGTATAATAGAGGAAAAGGAATTGATAAGGAAGGAGTGAAACCATTGACAAATCGAAAAAGCATTCACGGTATTCTGCTGTTTACGATACTGATCAGTACGATATTCTGTCTGTGTTCGTGTGCCATATTTGAAAAGCAGGAGACAAAAGATACGAAAAATATCGTAGGAAAGTGGGAATACAGTGAGTCTGCGGATATCTACTACATCTTCGAGGCTGACGGCACCGGTTATCAGCACGTCGCTGACAGCAATATTTATTTTTCCTATTCTATCAGCAGCGGAACCATCTCCATGTCGTTTTTTCAGTCAGCTGAAAATTCTGCCATCGCTTACTCCAGCAAATTCAATTATGAACTCAAAGACGATACATTGAATATCAAAGACACGTTCGGGGCGGATAACATTTACCATCGCGCCTGATAACAAGTGATACCATCCGGAAACCACAAAAGGGTCATGGATGGTATCACCTTTTTTGTGAGAATATTTTGTGATATTCCGATACATTCATTGACAGTACGGTGAAATCAATACTATAATAATACTATAATGATATCAGGAACGACAAAACGACAGGAAGTGATACACATGAACAAGCATTTCAAATGGATTTGTCTGTTATGCGTGATAAGTCTGTTATTTTGTTCAACAGTAAGTCCTTCCTCCGCACAGCAGGATACCGTTTCACTGATACCGGACGGAAAAGGGAATTTTTATTGGCTGGAAACCGACAGCGGATACTTTTCCGTTGATCTCATCACCAACGGAACACACAGCCGTCGTCTCATCCGGGAAAAGCAATCCGTCAACGGAGGGATCATTAACGGCAGCGATTTGATTACATACGGTGTAGTATACGGACAAGTCTGTCTGAATATCATCAACGAACAAAGCAGCCGTTCGGTGATGCTGGAAGAATCGGCAATCCTTTCTAACGGCATCACGGCAGCCGGCGATCAGTACATTTATTTAATCAATCCGAATAACGATCACGAAATACATGTTTATCGGCGATGGAACCGTTCCGATCACACACTGTCATTTTCGCAGCCGGTTCATGCGTTATTCACGGATCAGACCAGTCACCGACCCTATGGCATAACCACCGGAGGGATTCTGGATCTGGAAAGCGGTACATTTGTGTCATGTACCACACCGACGCTGCCGCTTCACCAGAATGACGGTTATTATACAGACAGCAAGGGACAGCTTTTTACATTCCGACCGGACACAGGATTCACCAGACTGAGCGTTTTTTCAGGTTCAGAAGTATATTATTGTAACGGGGCGGTATATTGTCTGTCAGAACAAGGGGTTATCCGCTGCACCACAGACGGTATCCCGGAAGCGGTTTATACACCGTCGCAACCGGTAACGGAATTAAGCGCCAGTGGGAATAATCTGCTGTTACTGCATGATACGATGTTTGAAAAAGTCAGCAGTCATTCTTTTCTGAAACTCAACACTGACCCCTCCGAAACGTCAACAGAGCGTTCCTCTCCTGCCAGTCAGTCAACTCCCTCCGTCATTTCCCAGAGCAGTACCGGACAGACATCCACTGCCTCTGTCGTTCAGGAAGCGGATACCGTTCTTGATTTCCGTTCCCTGCAGCAAGACGGGAAACTGCTGCGAGGCATTCCGCAGGGAACCACCATTGCCGTTCTGAAAAAGTCGATGATTTATGACGGATACACATTGACAGTCCGGGATCATCACCGGAAAGTAATTACTTCCGGGATCATCGGCACAGGCTTTGAACTGGAATTTCAAAGTTCTGCCGACACCCGCAGTTTCTACACCGTCATCATCGGAGACGTCACCGGGGAAGGTCAGCAAAACACCAATGATGTCCGTACATTGATGCGATATTTCTGCGGAGAAGAGGATTTAAGTGAAGCTGCCAGAGCTGCTGCGGATCTGAATCAGGATCAGCAGACAGACATCCGTGATCTGTTATACTGTCACTGCTGTCTGAACCGGGAATCTGGCTGAAACGAAACATTATACAGGAAATCGAGTAGGAGTCTGCCTTCTTCAGGAAAGCAGACTCCTGTTTCATATGATTTTAAGAATCGGCTGACGAGTTCGTTTCCGACGTGACATTCACGGAACAGTTACAGATCGTTCCGTCAATTCCGTCCACCGTACCGGTAACTGTCACGATACCGGTTTTCAGACCCTTCACGGTACCATCCTCACTGATTTCGGCGATTGTCGGATCAGAACAGGTCCAGGTCACTTTCAGAGAGGAATCCTTTTTCGGTATCAGATCGACCGGTAAACCGATTTGCTCACCCACATGAATGGTTAACTCGTTGGTTTCCACATTTTCAGGTTTCGGATACATTCCCTGATCCGGATCAATTTTCGTCATACTGTCATAGGGTTCAAAATAAGCGTTGAACTCCTCTTCGGTACAGGAAGATCCGTCTTCTGCGTAAAATTGATTTTTACCAGAAGACTCGGGTGTCGTATCGGACACAGACTCAGAATCCTGATATCGCTGAATACGATGCCGGAGAACCGCTTTTCCACTTTCATCTACATCGAAAAGAAAATAAGTAAAGTCAATTGCTCCCGATGAATTATGTAAACGGAGTTTCTCGGCGATCACATGAATTCCCCCCTGATCGTCATAATACATGGTATTCATGGGTCGCTCTACGAATACGCCATGATAACAACTCAAGTAACTTAAATAGTCAACGGTTATTTCGTAGTCCTTATAATCCGCCGCCGATACTCCGACTGTCACAGCAGCAATCAGAGACAGGGATAATAAACCTGCGCTTATCGATTTCGTGATTTTCATATTCCATTCCTCCTTATTTCGCAGCGCCTTTGTCATAGAAGCCTTCTTCATATTCGTAATGTCCCGACTCTACCGCCTGTCCGTCCACAATCGTAACAACCTCGTCTAAAACAACCAGATAGTGAGAAAGTCCTGAACCTTCCGCCAGATAACGGACGATCATTTCATAGTGACCGTCCTCGTTGACATCCCGGATCACACTATCAAGATAAGTAACCTTCAACTCTCTTTGGTTGTTATGTTCTTGATCAATCACCTTTTTGTCGTCCTCTTTCTGCACCTTATCCCGGTACGCCGACAAAACCTGAATTTCTTCGAGTTCCGTCATTTCCTTGGACGCTTCCTCAGATACCGCCTTGGATACTTCTTTGGATGCTTCCGAGGCAGAACTGCCGGACGACTGGCAGCCGCTCAGAGTCAGAGACGAAAGAATTGCCGTCAGCAACACTCCCGCCAGAATCAGATATCTGTGTTTCATAAACATTCCCTCCTGAAATATCATTTGTATTTTGTATCTTTTCTGTGATGATCACAATGATCATGTGAGGCTGACCTCATCCAATCCCAGTTCGGTTTCATAGGCTTCAATCAGGTAATTATTTGCTTTTTCCAATTCATTGATAACAATCCCACGGCCATTGGTATTGCCATACCATTTTTTCTTTTCAAAATAGCTTTTCAATTCCTGTGTATTTTCAAGCTTAACGCCATGTCGTACCATAATTTCATTTCTTGCCAGTTCCAGATAGAGCTTTTTACTATGATCGTCATCACAATGATTGCGACGCAGCATGGCTTCCAGATCCGCCTTTGTCAGCAAACGGGTATTACTTTCATACAGCAGATAATCATCAAAGTAGCCGCTGTTGGATTCATATAACAGGAAGCGGTTATCACCGGTATCTTCATTCGG
>CACYCN010000136.1 GCA_902772895.1 uncultured Ruminococcus sp. | reverse complement strand
TTCCGAAACACTCCCCACGAGACCCCCGAAAACGTACCTGCCTACCGTGTTGTGTCATTTATCGTTTTTTCCAAGAACCGACATTCTATCTCCGTTTTGCCCGGCAAAACGTGGCAAGTCACAGGACTTTTGCGAAAAAGTCCCCACGAGACCCCCGAAAACGTACCTGCCTACCGTGTTATGTCATTTATCGCTTTTTCCAAGAGCCGACACTCTATCTCCGTTTTGCCAGGCAAAACGTGGCAAGTCACAGGACTTTTCCGAAACACTCCCTCCCGAGACCCCCGAAAACGAACTTGCACATTATCTTTTGAGACAAATGTTTATTGGATTTTTCTTTGCAGGCAAAAACAGGACTGCCAATTCATCGACAGTCCTGTTATTTTTTATTTAATGGGGAATGACTATTCCGTCATTACTGATTTCTGCGCTTCTTACCGGCAACCAGTGCCATAATAACAGCCGCTAATGAAACGGTAACCACCATGGAAACCATGATGAATTTTGCGCCATCTTCACCGGTAATAACCGGATTGCTGGGCTGAGGGGGATTGATAGACGGAGTACTCGGCTTACTTTCCGGTGTGGAAGAAGCAGGAGGCGGCGACGGGTTAGAATCATCTTTAGGATCGTTCAGCACCAGAAGAACTTGCGGGTCGCCAACATCAGGTACATAGAAATCGCCTTCCACTCTGACGGTTCCTTCATTCTCCACAAATACCTCATGAGGAGTGCTGTCCAGTGAATAGCCATCCGGCGCTTTGGTTTCGATAAAACGATAGTAATTCAGCGGAAGATTCTTAACAACAATCTGTCCATGTTCATTGGAAACCAGTTTTTCTGCAACGACTTCCCAGATATAGGCATCTCCGTCATCGTCTTTTATAACCGAACCTTCATATTTTTCTACTTCTTCGTCCGTTACAAAATACGCACGCTGTTCCAGACGGAACTCTGCACCGCTCAGTCTTTCACCTTTTCTGTTCTCTTTGTTCAGAATAATGGCACCGAAAACTTCTTCGGAACGTTTGTCAGAGAATTTCGCATCAATGATAACATCCGTTTTCTCTTCGCCTTCCTCGGTATAATACGGAAGCACGGTCAGCATCGGACTGATATCAACGATATTATCACCGTTCATCTGACAGATAAGATATAACACATCATCCGTAGAAAGACCGGTAAATTCTGCGACACCTTCGCTGTTGATAGGAACGACTGTAGCACCGCCGACACTTTGTGCCTTTACTTCCAGCACTTCGGCAATCTCCTTTGTTACAGACGCTTCGGAAAGATCACTCAGGTCAACGTCACAGTCCGCATAATCCTCATCCAGAACATATTTTCCTTCTGAGTAGACGCCGACACGATAAAGCCCAAGTTCTACGCCCTCTGCAAAATCAGCTACTTTTACCTGTACGTTGCCGATATCACCGACAGCGGTAACGACCAGGGAACATAGACACATCATTGAAAGTGCCATGAATACAGCAAAGATTCTCGACAAACTTTTTCTCTTCATAACAAATCCTCCAAACTAAACTTGCTACGGCTTTTGATCATCGTTCTTGTCTTGCACCGGAGCATCCGCTTTCTTTTTCCTGCGTTTCCGGATATTCGGGAAAACCAGAATGATGATAATCATCAGAATGACAAATGCGATTACCGCAATTGCAGCGTACCAGATAATGTTTCTTACCGGAATTTTGGTTTGTGCTTCCCGGTGAACCGAAGGCCACGGACTGGTATTTTCAGGAGTTTCGGTTTCTTCGATTATTCGGGAACCTCTCACCAGAAGCCGGTGATCGTTAATGCCATAGGGGGTACAGGTCAGCAGTGTGACATAATCCTTTCCCTTCACAATGCGGATATCGTCCATTTCATAGGGAAGTACCGTTTTGATCTGGTCAACCCGGTATTTCAGAACCTTATCCAACACATGAATATAGAAATAATCGCCCACACTCAGCATATCCAGATCCGTAAATAACTTGGAACTGGGAAGTCCCGTATGTCCTGCCAGAACACTATGGGTACTTTCGCCGCCAACCGGAAGGGACGAACCCTCCATATGACCGATTCCCTTTTGCAGCACATGATCTGACAAACCGTGAAAAATCGGACAGCTAATCTCAATTCTCGGAATCTCAATATAGCCGATGGCATCTCTGACTCTCAGCATTTCATCATAGTTAAAGACTGAAAGTTTCTTTGTTTGATTATTGG
>CACYCN010000135.1 GCA_902772895.1 uncultured Ruminococcus sp. | reverse complement strand
TCCATCGAATACCCCCTTTCATATAATACTATACAGCGCATAGTATTATTTGTCAAGAGGTATTTATGAATGATTATTCTCTTTTTTCAGATTATAATTGCCCCCCGAAAGCTGGAAAAGACAGCTTTCGGGGGGCAATGGGGGACTTTTCCGTGATTGTCCGAAGCAAAATTATACTATAATCAACATCACCCTAAGAACATTTGGAACAAACTGTAAATAACCCATGAAAGTAGGAAAATACAGCTTTCAAGGGTTCATGGGAACTTTCACTTGAAAGTCCATGTGACTTGCCACGTTTCGCCGCGCGAAACAGCAGAAAGTGTTTCGGCTCTTGGGAAAGACATTAAATGACAAAAGAAAATGTGAAAATACAGCTTTCAAGGGTTCATGGGAACTTTCACTTGAAAGTCCATGTGACTTGCCACGTTTCGCCGCGCGAAACAACTGAAAGTGTTTCGGCTCTTGGGAAAGACATTAAATGACAAAAGAAAGTGTGAAAATACAGCTTTCGGGGGTCCCGGGGGGACTTTCACTTGAAAGTCCCCCCGGTCAGGAGTTCATTGACACGACGCTGTACTGCCTGATAATCATAGCCTGCCTGATGAAGCAGTCGTTCCCGTTCCTCACCAGCTCCCCATTGTCCACGAATCACTTCCTGAGCCAGTTCATCAATCGACTTATCCTGTACTTTACGAGTGTAATTGAGGGCAATCCAGCCCTCCTGACCGTCAAATTCGGTCAATCCCCAGGAATAACCGCCGCCGGAAGTCTGTCTTGTCACTGACAGTTTTCTGCCGTATGGCACTGCACCGAGAATCCGAAACCCGGTACCAGGACCCTGACGCAGATTCACACCATCCTCTGCCATTACCTGAACCGAATAACGCACCTTAACTGCGGAATTCACGTGATACGGTTTGTTATCCGACTGAGTGTTCTTATCATCCGTTTTATCCGTCTTATCTGTTTTCTCTTCACCGACCCGGAACAGTGAATCATCATAGCACAGATCCATATCAACATTACCGTTGATGCCGCTGACCTGACCCGACCAGCTATACTGCCAGATATCCGGTTCATACTTGGGAGCGGCGGCACCGGGCGCGGCATACCAGAGCTTATATTTCTTCATGCTGTCCACGCCGAACACCTGCGTAAGCCAATACTGATTGGTATAAATGACCGGCACATAGCCGGCCTTCCGGATACGATCCAGAAAAACCTCGGCACATTTTTTCCAATCCGGCGACGCACCGCACTGTGTGGCATAGCGAACGGAATCTTCCTCAATATCAAGCGCAATAAATTTCACGTCTTTACGGTACTTATCTGCCATTCTGAGAGCAAAATCCGCTTCCTGAGCAGCGGTCGTCTCATTGATAAAGTAGGCAAAATGATAAATCCCGAAGGGTACCTGATTTCTGATACACCCTTCTGCATTGTGATAATACTGATTATCGATCTGGTTCGGCGAATCGCTGCCAAAAGAACTGCGCACAATGGCAAAATCCACATCCCGTTTTGCCTTACTCCAATCGACAGAGCCATTCGCATACGATACGTCAATTCCCTTTTTACTCATATCAAAACCTCCTGTAATCTTATTGTAATCTGTTTTCCTATCAAGTTGTGAATAATGTCCTATCCTTTCAGTCTAAAGGTTCTCCACAAAGCCCTCCCTCCCTGAACCTGACCCAACTGAAACCATAAGAAAGTCCCATACTGCCGACATTTCAGAAATGTCGAATTATCTATTTCAGTTCCGGCAGTCCTGCCAGACTGGTCAGCAAAGATAAAACACCTGCCAGCGCTGCTGAAGAAAGCAGCATCCACCAATCCACTTCACCAAGTGTTACATATACGCCCAGAGTAGCTGCCGCAGTCTGGGCAACAGTTCTGACGGCACGAACACCGGCTGCTTTCCACCAGTTTTTTGACAACATATTCTTTCCTCCCGCATTATTTTTCATCCCAGTCATCAATTCTGTGATTGATGACTTTGAGTTTTTCCTCATGCAGATTCACACGATCTTCCAGTCCATACATTCTTTCCACCAGATGATTATGTTTTTCTACCCGTTTTTCCAGTTCCTTGATACGATATTCCGTCAGCTTTCCGCTGGTCAGGATACCCGCAAACGTACCGATCAATGAACCGCCAAGTGCAATCAGGGCACTGATCACTGCCGAATCCAATCAAACACCTCCTCATTCTATGTTCCTTTTCTACAAGATATGTCAGTGATATCCGGATGGCTCCGCTTTTCAGACTGTCCGGATCATTACAGACAGCTTCCTCTATTCCGGTTTGCGGACATCCTTCAATCCTGTGAGTCAGCGTTTCTGACAACCGATTTTTCCACCACAAACGGTGAACAACCAATGATTTTTTCCAACTCACCGTCACCATACTCCAACGCCACATCATACACATAGTCACCGGCCGGAAGCTTTAACTCATCCATATGCAGCGCCAGCACATAAGAATCCGCTTCCGCATCATAATCATCTTCTGTCAGCACCTTATGAATGAGATACTCACTCTGGTATGCCATTTTTTTCACACCGAAATGCAGTTTTTCCTGTTCATTGAGATGATAATACTCTTCTCCGTCCCTGATTCTGATACCTGTCTGAAAAATCCTTTCCTGTGTAACTTTCAGTTCATGACTCATAATGACTCCTTTCTGTCCTCCGGGAATCAGCTTCCCTGTTGTTCCTACGGTTTTCCATCCATAGCAGCATCCGCTTTCCATTTCTGAATGGCTATGTTCAAAAAACACAATAACCCCAAGCAGCAGCTGCTATTCGTCAGATGTCGTACAGACTCTGTACAACACCCTTCATATAACCCCTCAAAAGGCAAAAAAATTCGACCTTAAAAGGTCGAATTTGAAAAAATAATTTGGAAAAAATTTGAAATATTTTGAAACGCACGTTGTAAAATGAAGTTAAAAAAAAAAAAAAAGTGTCCACAGAGATGATTTTGTAGTAGAATTGAGTTACCACACACCAATTCGAAAG
>CACYCN010000134.1 GCA_902772895.1 uncultured Ruminococcus sp. | reverse complement strand
ATAACAAGACAATGCCGGCGATAATCGCAAAAATATTTTCTACCAGTCCCGAGTGATCGCTTGACAGCAATTCAATCACACTGCCGCCGATCAGCATCACCGATGCCAAAAATCCGAATAAGCCACAGGCGATACTTTTAACCGGTTCCGCATGAAAGGTCTTTTTCCGGTCAGCAAGGCTCAGGGCAAAGCCGATCAGGAACAACAGAATAACACAGCCTGCCAGAATCCAGTTACAAATCAGGGAACTGAAAATAAATCCGCTGCCACCTACGTTAAACAGGGTATCGCAAATCTTGGCCGCTCCGCCGATCAGCCCCAGAAGCAGTGCCGGGATCCAAAGTTTTTTTAATTTCATGAACAATACTCCTTCCTGTCATCATGAATTGGGATGATGAGTGGTAAAGATCAGTTTCTTTCCGCTAACGGAATATAATTTCTCATACGGGCCATGGCACGATAGGCAGGACGGATAATTCTGCCGCCATAGGTTACTTCCTCGATCCGGTGTGCGCACCAGCCGGCAATTCTCGATACCGCAAATAACGGTGTAAACAAATCGCTCGGAATTCCCAGCATATCATACACAAACCCGGAATAAAAGTCCACATTGGAACAGATGACTTTTTCACTGCCCTTGACTTCCGCCATTACCTTGGGAGTGATTTTTTCAACCGTCTGATACAGCATGAATTCTTCATTCATGGCTTTTTCTTCCGCCAGCTGAGCCGCCGCATCACGAAGAATTCTGGCACGGGGATCGGACAGGGTATAGATCGCATGACCAAATCCATAGATCAATCCGGAACCGTCACCCTTTTCCTTACGAATAATACCGGCAAGATAATCATAAATCTGTTCTTCATCCTGCCAGTCTTTCACTTCTTCTTTCAGTTCCTCCATCATCCGGCGTACCCGCAGATTCGCGCCGCCATGACGGGGGCCCTTCAAAGAACCGATCGCCGCAGAGACCGTGGCATACGTATCGGTACCGGAAGACGAAAGCACTCTTGCCGAGAAGGTAGAGTTATTACCGCCGCCATGTTCTGCATGGAGAATCATGCACAGATCCAGCAGCTTGGCTTCGGAATCCGTAAAGTGCATATCCGGACGCAGCGCACGCAGAATCGATTCACTGGTGGACAGTTTCAGATCCACCGGATGAAAGAACATACTCTCCCGGTCAAAGGCACGCTTTTTGACCTGATACGCATAAGTCATAATGGTAGGCAGTGACGCAATCAGTTGAATAGACTGCCGCATAATATTTTCCAGAGCGGTATTATCCGGATCACTGTCATAGGAGTATAACGCAAGCACCGAACGGCCCAGTTTATTCATGATATCCTTGGACGGTGACTTCATAATCATATCTTCCACGAAGTTTTCGGGAAGCTCACGGTTTTTTCCCAGAATATCCAGGAATTTAGCCAACTGTTCTTCTGTCGGCAGCGAGCCGAACAGCAGCAGCCATGCGACTTCTTCATACCCGAACCGGTTCTCTCTGATACAGGCTGATACAATGTCATTGACATCGATACCCCGGTAAATCAGCATACCTTCATCCGGGATACGGATACCGTCCGCCATCATAAAACCATGTACATTACAAATATTCGTCAGTCCCGCCATGACACCGGTGCCATCCGGGTTACGTAAACCTCTTTTTACACCATACGTCTGATAATCTCTGGCATTAAAGCCGTTATGACGACGGTATTCATCACACAGATCCTTAAATCTTTCTGTCATCGTTTCTGTTTCATTCATTTTTCTAACCTGCCTTTGTCGGATTGTGTCGCAGCATTTCCTTTTTCTATTCTTCCTTTCCTGGCGTCAAAGGAGACAACTCTCCTTATAAACCATATTTTATTGTACCGCTTTTTCCCTCTTCTGTCAACCGTTTTACTCATGTGTTCATGGAAATCAATTTTGTCCGGGGCGTTTTCTTGGGGGGAAACCTTTGTTTTTCTAAACAAAGGTTTCCCCCCAGACCCCCTTTCGAAAAAAACCGTATAGAGATAATACCGTATAGAGATAATAATGATAGTAAACATCACAAAGCATAACCAGATATTTGAAAATTGATTTTCCTGTCATACATTCCGGAAAATCCGTTTCTTCAGGGACCTTCCCCACATCACTTTCTGAATCATCAACCTTCTGTATCTTCCATGAAATGTTCCATCTGTCGATATCTTCGGGACAGGCATATAGCAGACAGGAACGGCATAACAATTGGTAATTGATACTATGGGGGCCATTATGAAACGGATCGTTTTACTTATCACCGCAGCATTTATGGTTATGGCACTGCTGCCGCTCCTGTCCGCTCACGGCGAGCCTTCCGCAGACAGAATCATAGAAGAATCTTCCTCGTCAGCCGCATCCGCTGCCGTATCTGAACCGTCGGATCCCTCACCCGATGCTCAATCCGATGAGGAAAACTGCTTTACCGTCTGGGACACCGGCAGTCAACAGACAGTCCGTCTGAAAGACGATGAGTTTATGGTAGGCGCACTGGCTTATGAAATGCCGCCCACCTATGAAAAAGAAGCGCTGAAAGCCCAGTGTATTGCCTGTTATACGCATTTTTGCCGGCTGCGGAACCAACAGAAAGAACATCCTGACGAGACATTACAGGGAGCGGATTTTGCTGCGGACTTATCAGCGGGACAATATTATCTGAGTCCGTCATTATTACAGGAAAAATGGGGGGAGAAATATGAAGACTACCTGTCCCTCATGAAACAGGTAGTCTCGGAATGTCAATTTACGGTATTATCGGATGAAAACGGCCAATTACCGGATGTCTGTTATCATGCGATTTCACCGGGCAGGACAGAAAACGCTGAAGATATCTTCGGTTTTCCATGTCCCTGTCAGAGCGGTGTACCCAGTCCTTGGGACCGGACAGCCCCCGGCTTTCAGACCGTTGTAAAGGTACCGGAAAAAGAGCTGTTCGACCGTCTGCACGAGGAAGACCCTGAAACGGACAAGTTCTCTCCCGATCAGCTCATCGGAGACTCCCAAACGACCTCCGCCGGAACGGTATTAACGATCCGGTTAGGCACCAAAGACTATTCCGGCACCACATTACGGGAATGGTTCGGACTGCGCAGTGCCGCCTTTACGCTGTCATACGCTGACGGTATGTTTATTTTCACGGTTTCCGGGTACGGTCATGGTGTCGGCATGAGCCAATACGGTGCCAACGCCATGGCAGCCGAAGGAATTGACGCTGCCGGTATTCTCTCTCACTATTATCCCGGCATTTCTCTGAAAACCTCCTCCATCACTGCTCACTAACCCAAAGGAGTATTTCGCACTCTGCGGAGTGCGCCTCGGGGGGACTTTTGCAAAAAAGTCCCCCCGAGACCCCCGAAAACGTACCTGCCTACTATCTTGTGTCATTTATTGTTTGTTCCAAGAGCCCCACACTCTTTCGCCGTTTTGCGCGGCAAAACGTGACAAGTGACAGGACTTTTGCGAAAAACTTTCCCCGAGACCCCCGAAAACGTACCTGCCTACTATCTTGTGTCATTTATTCCCCGAGACCCCGAAAACGCATCTGCCCACTATGTTGTGTCATTTGATGTCTGACCCAAGAGCAGCTCCGTCTGCATGGGGGAAGTATCCACAGACCGGACAGAATCCGTTACGGATGACAGATAGGAAGACTCCCCTGACGGCAGCAAAGACGGCAGGTCAGACATTAGGGAAGCGGACGACGGAAAGGAATCTCCTGTTGATGACAAAGGTAAAGATGCTGACGACGACGTTGAAGACATTGATGAGGTTGATGATACAGTTGTCGGCAAAACCGGCACTGTCACCAGAAAACCGTTATGGTTATTACCGGAAATTTCATAATCCGCATTATCCGGAACAGGCACTTCCGTATAAAAGCCATAGGACATCGGAGTATAGTAAAGCAGCCAGCGACGGTTCTGATCTTCGACGATCAGGGGAGATTCTATCGTATGATCCTCCATTTCGTCAAGGAATTCTTCAAATGCCAATTGATGCTGTGTCATATAGACAGCCGCCGGGATTCCCACATAACGAAAATGCCATGGTTCATATTCATAGCCGGTCACGGTTTCTTTTCCTTCCGGATAACGGATCACAAACCCATAATGCTGACAGTTCTCATTAAACCAGGCATAATTTCCCATTCCGTCATAGCGTAAGCCGCCAATACCGTCTTCGATATGAAGATTCATATCGAAAGAAAAGCCTGTCTGATGTTCACTGAAACCGGGAGGAGCCACCCATTTTTCGCCGTCCTCGCCCTTACTTTCCAGCTCATCCTGATATAATATAGCTTGTTGTTGAGAGCTGCGGTAACCACAGGCGATCATAATCTCCGAGTTACCGTAAAGGTCATGAAAATCATCCATCATCCGGTCTACATAACCGATAATATCCCGATCCAATGAAACGGTTGCGCTGGCAAGATAATAGCTGTCGGATTTGATATTGATCATTTCCTTTACATTTTCTCCGTCATAGATACTGTTATATTCTTTATTGACGAGAATCATCTTCCCGTAATGAACGGTTTCATTCTGTACAGTAAGAGTCGAATAACTGAGCTGTTCCGGCAACAGGGAAGGCAGTTCTTCCTGACTGTTTTCAGACGTATCGGAAGATACTTTTGATTCCTTGGGATCTTTCGATTCAGTGGATTCCATTGATTCAGTGGATTCGTTGGAAGCCGATGATTTGTCGGATATATCGGAAGCGGCAGAGGAAGCAATATCCTGACCGGTTCCGGAGACAACGGTGGAATGGTCCGTTACGGGTAATTGCTGTTTTTCGGCAGCAGAAGTCTGAACAGGTGTTGTTTCCTGCTGCGGATGGGTAGCCAGCATCAGAAAATAGACACCCGTAAATAACAGACAGGAAATCACCAGTATCACAACCATGACAATCAATTGATCCTTCGTACGGAGTGGCTTCTCAAAATCCACAGAAAGCGCTCTTCGGAATCGTCTGTACCGAAGCCGAAACGCTCTGAACGGATTTTTTTTCTTACGGCGGGAGATATGCTTATTTCCGGAAGAAGACTGAGATATCGTATCTTGTGTCTTATTTTTCTTGTCCTTATCAGATTCGTTCTTTGAATGCGCCATAATAATTCCTTTCGGCATTATTTTGAATATCGTGTGAACAATCATCTAAACAACTACTAATATAATGATAACCGTTTTTGAAACGCAATACAAGTAAAAATTGAAAAAAAAAGGCGTCTGTGCCCATTATTTTCTTTCCCCAGGATCAGACAGAAATCAGAAAAAGCGTTGAAATGCAGCAAAATATATTGTATAATTCAAGTATAGCCAATTCTGACTGTCTGATTTTCATCTATAGGGGGGATGCTCATGAATGAAACCAGTCCGCCAATGATTTCCGAAAATAACGTTCCCGCCGCTCAGAACACCGGACATAACCATTCCGCAAGTACAGAAGCTTCACCCCTGAAAAAGAAATCCGGAAAGAGTTTTTCGGAAAAAGCCGCTGCTCTGATCAATAGTCTCTCCGTTTACCGGATCGCCTTTTTTACCGTTATGTATGCCGATATCCGCTATCTGGCCTATCATTTATACTACGGTATCCTCCTGTTTATGCTGGCATGGGCGATCTATTTATTTATCCGGCATTATATCATAGGAAAAAAGATTTTCCGGATCCGTTTCCGAAAGATCATTTATATTTTTCTTGCTTCCGGCACACTGACTGTCATCATCCATAGTGAACGAAATCTCTTTGAAAATATTATTATCATGTTATGGCTGTCCATCTGTCTGCTGATGTTCTACGGCATTCATGCAGAAAAAAGCAATCTGCGGCTCCGGAAAGAGATGAAACGGCTATTTGATCTGATCGTCTATGTTACGACCGCCGTCATGCTGATAGGACTGATCTGTTTTGCCATTTTCCCGAACGGTGTCACCCTATTCGGCTATGAATTCTGTATTCATGAAGGACGTTTTGTCGGCATTATTGCCAATGCCAACGTCACTGCCTTTTATGCCGCTATTGATATCGTACTTTGCACTTTCCTGCTCCGCATGAGAAAAGCCGATCATATTTTATCCGGAAAACGCCGTTTCTGGTATATTTTCAGTATCATCATCAACACGTTCTGTCTGTTGATCACGGATTCCAACGCAACCTTGTTATTCATGATCGTATTTTTATCTTTTCTATGCGTTTACGAGTTATTCAAAGAGTATAGCCGTCAGAAATTACATACCTTTCTGTTCCGGTTAGTCGCATTGGCACTGTCGCTGGTTCTGGTAGCGACATCTGCGCTGATCCTTCGCACCAAAGTCCAGAGCGGTGTTTCCACCATGTTGACCATGAGTGACTCACAAGCATTGTCAACGTCTCCCATTGATGCCGAACAGGATAATATCAAACTCGATAAATCTATTACCAAAACCGCTCCTGAAGCTTCCAAAAAATCTCTCGGTCATAAAAACACCAATATTGACAGCGGACGTTTTGTCCTCTGGCGTCAGGCACTGGGACTCATCGAACAATTCCCCCTATTAGGCATCGGTAAAGCCAATACCATTGATTACGGATTGGAATATCTCGGAAAAATCCGTTATTCCACTTTGGGCGGTCAGTATTATATCGATTTTCATAACGGTCTGATCTCTATTGCCGTAAGCTTCGGTTTGATAGGGCTGGTCATTTTCCTGGTATTTGCGGTTTCTGTCGCCAAGGTATTGCTAAAATCCCTGTTCCGGTTCAAGGAACGAAGCCGCCGTGACGGTAATGTTCTGGTTCTGATTATTGCATTTTGCGCAGCCTATTTTGTTTATTCCATGTTTGAAGTGGCACTGTTGATGGACTATACCTATCGTGTTTTCATTTTCTGGCTCATCGTAGGATTCGGTATGAGCTATGCGCTGAAATACCGTCAGCAATTTGAATATACCGGTCAGAAATTGCCGCCTGTCAATGATGATGCTTCTGAAATCAAATACGTGCATCGGAAGTTCTTTCATAAATAGTCCGCCGTTCCCTTCAAAATTCACTCCCTCAGGGGACTTTTACGAAAAGTCCCCCACGGGATTCCTCAAAAGCTCCTTCACACCAGGAACCAATTTCCATTCTGCCATTTTGCGCTGCAATACATGGCAGAATTTTTTTTGAAAGTTTTCCAAAAGTACGGTTTTCCCCAAGAAATCCCCCCGAACAAGATTTTTTCTGATTGTTACATGATGTATAGGTGAAAATCAGCTTTTTTAGGAAGGGGGTTTCCCCGAGAAAATGTCGGAAAATTGATTTCCGTGCAAGGAGGGAAAGAAAGGTTTACAAACGGAAAAGAATGTACTATAATAGGAAGACAGAAATGTATCAATCACCTACGGAAAGGAAAGATAAAATGGATATCAGACAAGAATCACTGAAAAAGCACTATGAATGGCAGGGTAAGATCGAGGTTGTCTCCAGAGCACCCATCACTAACTCCGAAGAACTTTCTCTGGCTTATACACCGGGTGTTGCAGAACCCTGTCTCGAAATCAATAAGGACTATGAAAAGTCCTTCCAGCTCACCAGAAGAAATAATCTGGTTGCTGTTGTCACTGACGGAACCGCTGTTCTGGGACTCGGTGATATCGGTCCTGAGGCCGGTATGCCTGTAATGGAAGGAAAATGCGCTCTCTTTAAAGAGTTCGGCGATGTTGACGCTTTCCCGATTTGTATCCGCTCCAAGGACGTTGATGAAATTGTCCGAACCGTGTATTTGATTTCCGGCAGCTTCGGCGGTATCAACTTAGAGGATATTGCCGCTCCCCGCTGCTTTGAGATCGAAAGAAAACTCAAGGAACTTTGTGATATTCCGGTATTTCACGACGACCAGCACGGTACCGCTGTCGTAGTCGCCGCCGCTATGCTGAATGCACTGAAAATCGTCAAAAAGAATATTGAGGAAATCAAGGTTGTCATTAACGGCGCCGGCTCTGCCGGTATTGCCATTGCCAAACACATTATGAATCTCGGTGTTAAAAATCTGGTACTTTGTGACAGCGTGGGAATCATCTGTGAAGGTGACGAAAGACTTAACAGTGAAAAATCCGCTATGGCGGCAATTACCAACCGGGATCATCTGACCGGTAAACTGGCAGATGCCATGAAAGGTACGGATGTATTTATCGGTGTATCCGCTCCCGGCATTGTCAGTGAAGAAATGGTGGCTTCCATGAATCAGGATGCGATTGTTTTAGCGATGTCTAACCCGACTCCTGAGATCATGCCCGACCTTGCCAAGAAAGCCGGCGCAAGAATTATCGGTACAGGACGTTCCGATTTCCCGAATCAGATCAATAATGTCCTTTGTTTCCCCGGTATTTTCCGTGGCGCACTGGACTGCCGCGCGAAAGAGATTAACGAAGAAATGAAGGTAGCGGCTTCTTATGCCATTGCTTCTCTTGTCAGTGACAGTGAACTCAATGAAGACTACATTCTGCCCTACGCTTTTGATGAACGTATCGGTAAAACCGTGGCTGCCGCAGTAATTGACGCTGCCAGAAAAAGCGGTTCTGCCCGCTGCTGATTGATCTGTCCTGACAATCATCCACTCAATGCTATTACAGATATCCGGATATCATTGAATTTTCGGAAAGTCTTACACATCCAGGTCTGTATTCCAGGTATCATTCTTTCAGCGATTTGTTTTTAGAAAATAGATACGGGAGAGAAATCTTTGTTTTCAAACAAACGGTTTCTCTCCCGTAAACGCAAAATAAAATATTTCCAGGAATCTGTGTCCGGGTATTTGTATAAAATAAGGTTGGGATTAACCAATCTCTTAGCGATATCTCAGTGTCGGATCATTGTAGTTGACTTTTGAAACGTAAGAGATTATAATAGGAGACGGAGTGAGATAAACAGCTGCGGATGCAGTGCCGAAAGGCCGCACCCGAGGAAAGTCCGGGCTCCATAGGGCAAGGATAACGGCT
>CACYCN010000133.1 GCA_902772895.1 uncultured Ruminococcus sp. | reverse complement strand
TTTTGCGAGAGATTGATAATAGTCATACAAAATAAATCGTGCGTATAAATTCGGATGACTATTTTTTAGAGTTGGTGGTTTATTCTTAGTAGAAATCAATGTTTCATACTATTATCAATTTAACAAGTAGATAAGATACAATTTCTTAAAGTAATACTTTTGATAGTATGATAAGAGAGCTCGTGAATCGTTTTGCATAATCGGTCAACAACTTTATCAAGAGTAGCAAAGACTTCATTTTTAAAACCTTTAGTTCTGATCTCACACCAGATCTGTTCGAGAGGATTCATTTCTGGAGTATAAGGTGGAATAAAAAGTATATGGATATTATCAGGAATAGTTAATCGTTTAGCTTTGTGCCAGGCTGCGCTGTCACAAACCAAGACACTTTGATCATCAGGATAGTAAGAAGATCAATGATTCAAAAATATATTCATACAAATTGTATTGCAATAGGGCATAATCATGTATGTGATAATAGTATCAATTCATTCAGAATCGCCCTTAATAACAAAAAAATCCCCCTATCTCTCTTGAACAAATCAAAGAAATAAGGGGAATTGAACATTCTGTATTATGATATACATATAAATCATTCAAATTGCGGTATATCATCATTGAATGACATAAATCATCATTCAAAGTACGATTGATGTTCAGGATATCATAATTGCAATGCAAAAAGCCGTTGTTTATACGGGTTTAGGACAATGATATTATTCTTCGTCGTCACTTTCGGGCATATCCCAGTTATGATAGACGTTCTGAACGTCATCGTTATCATCCAGCATATCCAGAAGCTTCTGCATTTTTTCACAAGCTTCAGGATCTTCGATCTTGGTATAGGTAGAGGGAATCATCGAAACGTCAGCAGAGACAAACTCATACCCCTTTGCTTCCAGACCTTCCATCACGGCGCTGAAATCTTCCGGTTCGGTATAGATCTCATAAACATCCGCAGATTCAGCAGAAAAGTCAGAAGCACCGGCTTCCAGAGCATCTTCCATTACCTTATCTTCTTCGTTATCTTCCTTTTCGATAATGAGCAGGCCCTTCTTCTCGAACATGAAGGACACACAGCCCTGTGTACCGAGATTTCCGCCGTACTTATCAAAGAAGTGACGTACATCACCGGCAGTACGGTTACGGTTATCCGTCAGTGTTTCAACGATCACGGCGATACCGCAGGGACCATATCCTTCATAAGTAATGGATTCATAGTTACTGCCGTCAGTGCTGCCGGCCGCCTTTTTGATGATACGTTCAATATTATCATTAGGTACGTTATTAGCCTTTGCTTTAGCGATACATTCACGCAGCTTTGAGTTTGACGCAGGATCCGCTCCTCCGCCTTCTCTGACTGCAACCGCCAGTTCTCTGCCGATTTTGGTAAACACCTTAGCTCTGGCGCCGTCTGTCTTTTCCTTTTTCCGTTTAATGGTACTCCATTTTGAATGTCCCGACATAGTGTTCTTTTCCTCCTAAATTCAATGTCCCTTTTATTTTAGCACACAACCCCCATAGAATCAAGCTTTTTTTCGATTCTTTCATCCCTGTCTCCTTCACCTTCGAAGACTTTTTCATTGATGAATCTATTTCTGTTCTGTCAGCATCAGCAGTCAGGGAAAAAAGAATCCCGGAAGGATAAACTCCCGGGATTTTTGTTCATTTCAATCAGCGCAGGAAGAAATTAGCGGCACTGAAAACGGCAGCGGTAGAAGCGCCTCGTGCGGCAGCCGCTGCGGAACGTGCTGTCTGCATCGCAATGGCCTGCATATTCCGCCGGTAATTTTCTTCCGCCAGTACATTGATAGCGTCTTTTGTCGTATCTGCACGACCGGACTGGATCGTCTGAAGGATCACCATCAGGTTAGACGGATTCGTATACTCACATCCTACCGGACAATATCCGTATGCCAGATAATGCTGGTACAGTTCTGTGGTCAGTTCATCATACCGTCTTGATGCTATCGCACCATTCCGGTCTCTGGCACGGGACGTTACGATAAACAAGATAATCAGGACAGTGCCGGGACCCACAAAGGAGATCAGATATGTTACGATAATACTGATACCGCTTGTCGAAGAATAGGAAGATCTGCTGCCTGAACTTCCCGAGACAAGCATTCCAATCGAAATGAAGATCAGAAAAACACCCAGGCTGACCAGAATAATCCCCCATATCAGCAGACCTTTCCGTTTTCCTTTTGACAGTAAATCCAACATGGAACAAACCGCATCATATTCGGCATATTGGTTTCGTTTCTGAGAGAAGTACTCGATCATCCGGTTCATTTCCGCAATTTCATTATTACGGATATTCATCCGGTCCTGGATATAGGAAGGCTGCTGATACCCCATCATGCCCGCATTACCGGAAGCAAGGGCTCTCAGATTCTGACCGCATGATAAACAGAATGCCGCATCATCAGGATTCTGTCTGCCGCATTGATTACAAAACATATTACCCATCCTTCACTTTCGTTCAATTTATATTCAGTATATCGCATCCGCTCTTTTTTGTCAATCACTATCATACCAATTAAACAAATTTTGTATTTTTGTAAATGCTGAACGAAAATTTCTGAATATCGTAATCCGGTTGATAACTCCATATGATCTTCTTCTGAAAATGAGAGACTGTTCCAAAGGACATTCTCTGATTGTGTGACGGAAGATGTCCTTTGAAATCGCATTGATGCTGACTATGGATGATCCGGAGATTCATTTCCTGATAGGAATCCGAAAAATGAAATTACGGTTTCACTGACCTGTTCCGGAAATGACAAAGGGGACTATTCTATGATAGTCCCCTTTCTGTTCAGGCAGCACGCCGGAATGCGTGTACTGTTTCAATAAATTCGTATCTGTACATTCCATAACTATACTCCGGTCGGAGTCCATAGAAGTAATACTGGATATTTCCGCTGGCTGCGCCATTATTGTTTTCTACCTGCGTATCGAACACATAATGCTTTCCGTTTACATTCACGTCCGTCCAGTAATGACCGTCATAACCACCGGCAGACATAGCCACATCTCCGTATACAAAGTTGGTCTCAAATCCGATCCGTCTTGTCATCACCGTAAATGCCGCTGCAAAGTTTTCACAGGTGCCGAGTCTGTCTCTCAGAATACAGTATGAAAATTCCACTATCTCACGGTCCTGCTCACTAAGATAATCCGGTACACTCACAGCCTTATAGCCGTCATAAGCGTAGGTACACTGCGTAGCAAGATATTCGTAACATGCCCTGAGTTTCTGACCGGGTGTCATGCTGTCTGTGAGAATCTGTGCAAATATCTGGTCTACTAACTGGTCAACCGGTTCATAATTTGTTTTCATGGGCTTGAGCTCCGAACTGTTCAGAATCGCCTCTATGCTATTGATATCCGAATAGTCCATTCCGCTGCCAGTGGTAACGAGTACTTCAAACTTGCCGACAGCGCCGGATTCGTCTGTAACGATAATATCCGTGTTACCGTAGTTCATGGCAACAATATTGCCCTGAGAATCTACCGTAGCAACCCCTTCGTCAAGAGAACGGTAGGAAAGCGCGCCGCTGAAAGCGGAGGATACTACTGCCGTCGTAACCTCTCCCGGGGTCAGAACCGCTGTGTTGGCTGAAACATCCAGATACCTTTCATTGACAAGAGAAGGATCGGACGCATAAATGATAACCTTCTGACCATCCGGATTGACGATCTCCTGTTTATCCTCCGAAAGGACTGTTACCGTGCAGGAATCGGTCTTTCCGTTATAGGTAGTAACAGTGATGACGGCTGTACCCGGCTTGAGTGCCGTAAAGTTGGCTTTACCGCCGCTGCTGGTCATTTCCAGTACCTCTGTATTATCGCAGGAATAGGTCTTCCGCGAAGAAGCTGCCCCTTCGTTCACCTTGCCGGAAAGTACCCCACTCTCCCCTACCGATAATGTAAGCGCATTGGTTTCCATTTGCACGGTATCGGGAGCATTCTTGACACGAACCGTACAGGTATCTTTCTTATTATTATAAACAGAAGCTGTCAGTTTAGCGGTTCCCTGCTCTTTTGCCGTAACGGTCACTTCTTTGCCGCTCGGTGAGAGACTGATCTTCTTTGAATCGGCAGCATAATGGATCTGTCGGGCACCGCTGTTATCGGAAAGTTTGGTTTTTAATGTATAGGTCTCGCCTATGCCAAGCGTGAGTGTATTTTTTGACAGTTTCAATGATTCCGGCGCTGCTTTGACGGTAACGGTACATTCCGCTTTCTTTCCGTTGTATAACCTTACCGTTACCACCGCTTTGCCCGGCTTCAGTGCGGTAAATTCTCCTTGGCCGTCAGTCTTTGTCATTTTTAAGATATCACTGCGGTCTGTGGAAAACACCCTTGACGCTGCTGCTGTTCCATCCGGCAGTATGGCCTGCAGCTGATAGCTCTCGCCCACTCCCAGTGTCAGCTGTGTGGCAGAAAGCTGTACCTTCTCCGGCGCATCACGGACAACTACCAGACACTGGGCATCGTCGCCGTCTTCTGCAACAGCACCTACCATGGAAACCCCTACCGCACGGGCATAAACCTCTCCGCTCTTGATCTGAACAAGGTCATTCCTTGTTGACGACCATTCCTCTACCTTATTATTGGCAGATAACGCATACATCTCACCCACGCCAAGCGTCAGCTTACTCTTCGTCAGTTCCATATCGCCGTCAGGTTCTTTTACCGGTTTTTCGGTGTCGGCTTTCAGGGCCTGTACCCTCTCTGCCGGCAGCGGATCAGTGGTCTTCAGGCCAAAACCAACGCCTGCCAGACCTGCAATGGCAACGGCTGTGAATACGGATATACATTTTTTTACCAAGATCATCTTTTACACATCCTGTCTTTCCGGTCATTCAGAAATCAAGTTCCGTAAGCAATAAACAATATTAATTATATAGTAACAAATTTGTCATGTCAATCTATATTTTGTTACATTTTGAGCAAATCGCCAATATTTTTTCCGGATAACCCTTCAAAAACCTCCCATAATGTTCAAAGCTTCCTGCCCTGCCGACTTATCATGACATGATACAGAACTGTCATCTCTTTGTTGTCAGAGCGTTTTCACTTCCTGCTTGAAATAGGAAAAGGACACCGGCTGTTTTTTGTCAGCAGGTGTCCTTTGTTGCGTCTGATTTTCGGAGGTCGTTTCATATTGAAGGCAGCTGTTTTGACGATTATTTTTATTGTTTCATAGGAGCTTTGTCAAAAGCGGAAGCTGTCTGGTTAATCTTTCATTGTATTGCCGGCGGCAGGGATATCAGCGATTTGCAGAAACAACAGTGACGTTGAATCCGAGTACACGATTATACGAGATGTCAGGAGTCAGCTTGCGTGCAAACATCAATCCTGTGATCTCTTTGCCTGAGTCATCGATATATTCCGTCGGATTAAATATCTTCCCGTTATCCCTGAATCTCAGCACCAGTTTATCATCGAGAATTCTCAGGCAGACATCAATATCATTTTTTCCTTTGTAAGCGTATTTGGCAGCGTTGACAGCCAGTTCCTCCGCCGTAACGGATAATATCGTACCTACCGTGTCACTGATATGATTTTCCTCACAGAATTCTTTGATTCTCTTAGAGACGTTCACGGCGCTTGCAATCTCGTTATCCATAGTCAAGTCGAGTACACCTGCTTGCTCAGAGCCCTCCAGCATGAGGAAACTGCGGCGTTTTTTTCGTTTGGCAATGATCTGCATCGTCAAAGCAGTAGCCAGTAATGAAGCAAGTTCAGCCAGCGCAAACGACAGCCACATCAGATCCTGATTCGTCTTGGAGAAAAGATAAATCAGCGGGATGATAAATACCACGCCTTCCAGTATCGTAAACAGTGAGGCGGCTCCCCGCTGTTTTGTTGACTGATAGAAGGCTCTTAAAATATAGGATAAACCGTAGAACGGTATGCAAATCGAGAAGATTCGCAATGCGACATCAAGCTGTGCGGCAGTTTCGGCGGAAAGCTTTCCAAAGAGCCCGCCGACGGGAATCGGAAACAGTTCGAATACAGCCAGCACAACAAAACACATGATTTCAGTCACAAGCAATGAAAATCGCAGAACATACCTGACGCCACGATTATCACGTTCTCCGTACAAGGCGCCGCAGATTGGCATCAATGTTGTGGCGGAACCGTTGATGAAAATCAAGGCAACGTTAAACGCTGACATACAGATTGTCACTACCTGCATACCCACTGTTCCTGCCGAAGCAAGAATCACGCCATTGACCGTATAAGTCCGGACAGCATTGCAGACATGAATCAGTGCGGTAGGAAGTCCTGTCTGTAACACTCCGAGAAGTATCTTGATATCCTTGAACGCTACTTTTACCAATCGCACGGTACGATGTTTGGAAGTAAAGTAAAAGATCAGCAACAGTGAACCGATGGCATAGCCCGCCACCGTTGCCCATCCCGCACCGGCAACACCCCATCCGAACCATTTCATAAAAATATAATCGAATGCAAGATTGATGACGTTGGAGGAAATGGGCAAAGCAATGGCCAGTTTTTTCATGCCGTCCGTCCGGACATAGGCGGCGGATCCGCTGTTGATGACAACCAGCGGTCCGCTCACCCACAGGGGAATCAGATAGGCATAGGCGTTTTCGTACAGTGCTCCTCCCTGGGACAGGAACATGGCGGTCGGCTGCGTCGTCAGGATTCCTGCCGCCATCACAATCGATGAGGTGATACATCCGAACAACAGTGAAAACGTGAACGCCTTATCAGCGCTTTTGTTATCACGTTTGCCCTTATACATGGCGACAAGCGTATTGCCGCCATAAATGAAAATGCTGAAAATGATGTTTTTGATATAGACAACCGGTGATGTCAGATTCACCGCTGCGAGTGCGTTTGTGCCGAGAATATTGCCGACCATGATATTATCGACGATTGCCGCAAGGTACAGGGACGCACTCATGGCGAGGGTGGATATCAGATACTCATTGAATTTTTTCCGTAATAAAGTTCCTTTTCGTTTCATGGCGTTTACCTGCTCAGATTGGTACTGTCAAAGAAGTTGAGCGACGAGAGGGCAGAAATAAAGTCCAGCATATATCGTGCGCTGCTTGGTTTCCAGAAGAATCCCATTTTAGCCAGTGCCTGTGTGGTATAGTTGTTCACGGGAGGGATCGGGACGAGTTTTTTGCCGTGCGCCATGTTCTTGTATGCCAGCATACTCGAAAGAATGGCCGCCTTCTGGGGATCCTTTTCCGCCTCGGACAATGCTTCGGAAAATACCTTATCCTCTGTAATCTTTACATTCATTCCCGATTGCTGCATCTGGGTAATGATATCCACAAGCGGGAGCGAATGGTTATTGGTACAGTTGAACAGACAACATTCCTTGGGCGTTTGGGCAAGCGCAAAGAATGCCTTGGCACTTTCATCGATGGGGCTTAAACAAACGGGAGAGTTAATCATGGAGTACGGGCAGCATCCGAGAATTTCAAAGGAACGCAGACGACCCATAAAGTTATTGGTGAGGAAGTTGATCTGGAACTCGCCGTCCTTTTCACGTGCGGAAAGCGTACCTACCCGGATGACCTTTGCATCAAGATGACGTTCTGCCGCTGCCTCGAGAACCACACGCTCGGACAGCAGCTTGGAGTTGGAATACTTGGTGTCGAGTCTTTGACCGATATAAAGCGTCTGCTCGTCAAGTACGGTACCTGCGGGCGGCTGATGATCCACACTGGCGCCGCATACGCTGGTAGTTGAGAAATGAATCAGCCTTGCGCCGATTTTTTCACAGAGTTTCACACAATTCTGTGCGCCGCCTACATTGACATCCTCAATGTCCGTTCCGTTAGAGAAATGCTTGACGTTTGCAGCGCAATTGAATATGGTATCGATGGGCAGTTCCTCAAACGGAACAAATCGTTGATAATCGGTAACATCCCCGTCCAATACCGTAACACGGCGGTCAAATTCATCCTCCAGCTCACCGTCAAAATAGTAGAAGAATATGTTTTTCAAACGATCCTTCGGTGTGTCAAATTTTCCTTTCCGGATCAGGCAATAGGCATTGCCGCTTTCATTTCTCAGATAATGAGCGAGTACGTGTACTCCCATGAAACCGGTTGCGCCGGTGAGCATGATATTTCCGATCGGACGCTGCTCCCCGTCGCAGAGCGCCTGCATATTGTTATGGGAAAGCATTTCGTTTATTTTGGTATAATCGTAGTTGTTAAAATCAACGATGCGTACACCTTCGTCGACATCGTCCGAGGTGAACATCTCTGCAAGCTCGCGCGGCGTTGTTTTACGGAAAATATCGCCGTAAGTAATCTCATAACCGTGTTCTGCCGCTTCAATGACCACCGAGGTAACCAGCAACGAGGTGCCGCCGATGGCAAAGAAGCTGTCGGTTGCTCCGACTTTTTCCAGTTTCAGTACCTTTTTGAACAGCTCACAGAAGTATTCCTCCGTTTCGTTCTTCGGCGCAACATACTCACCGGATGTAACCGGTACAGGATCGGGAAGTGCTTTAAGATCGGTTTTTCCATTGGGAGTGACCGGCATGGAGCTGAGCTGCAGATAGGCGGTGGGTACCATGTAATGCGTCAGGGATTTGGCAAGCTCCTGCTTGAGTTCTTCCGGTTTGATTTCGCAGTCGGCGGTATAATAGGCGCAGAGATTCTCTACACCGGCAAGCTTTTTAATGACCACAACCGACTTTTTGATATGGGGCTGTTTGTCAATCAGACCCTCGATTTCGCCTAACTCAATCCGCAGTCCGCGCAGCTTGACCTGATGATCCATTCTGCCGAGAATCATAACATTGCCGTCACTGTCCCATTTGGCATAATCGCCTGATTGATAAACACGCTCACCGCGGTAGTCGATAAATCTCGATTTCGTTTGCTCGGGCAGATTCTTATAGCCTCTCGCAACGCCATAGCCGCCGATCAGAAGCTCTCCTGTCACACCCTTTGGTACGGGATTTCCGTCCATATCTACAATATGCTCACAATAATTAAGCAGCGGTCTGCCGACGGATACATGATCTGCATTTTGCAGGAACGCCATGTTGCTTGAAATGGTGGTCTCAGTCGGGCCATAGGTATTGATGATATGGGGAACACCGAGTTCTTTCAATTGTTCCATCAAAGCGGCAGGAAAAGCTTCTCCGCCTGCCATCACCAGTTGACAGCGACTGAGCGCCTTTTTGAACGGTCCGTATTCCATATATTGCACATAACGTGACGGCGTAGCGTTCATCGCATCGGCATTATGATTTTCAATCAGTGCTGTCAGCTCACGCGGGTCATTCATTTCTGTTTCTGAAGCAAAGACGACTGTCTTTCCGTTGCACAAAATGCCCAGAGTATCCTTCAGGGAAAGGTCAAAGGATACGGTTGTTACTGCAAGCATGATATTGATTTTTTCATGGACAAGCTGATACAGGATATTGGCGGGATGCGTTGTGCAGAAGCTGCAGATGCCTTTATGCGTAAGCATAACGCCCTTGGGCTTTCCGGTAGAACCGGAGGTATAAATCATATAGGCAAGGTCGCTGCCGTCAATGACAACAATGGGATTCTCCGTCTCACTTCCCAACAGGAGATGATCAATCAGCAAAGCCTTTTCCGCAGGATAATCCACCATATGGTCATCGGTCGTGATAATAAACGCTGCGTCCGAATCACCGATGATATGTCTGATTCTGTCGGCAGGATATTCGGGGTCGCAGGGAATAAAGGCTGCGCCCGCTTTCAGTACGCCGAACAATGCCGCAAAGTAATAGCTTCTGCGCGGCAGCAATAATACAACGCTGTCTCTCGGTTTTACACCGGCGTTTATCAACATATGCGCGATACGATTGGCATTTTCATTCAGCTGCGTATAGGAAAGTGTTTTATCACATGCTATCAGCGCTGTACTATCAGGATGTTCCGCCGCGCTTTTTTCAAACATCTTATGCAGCAGGTCAAATTCCGGCTCGGCACATGCTGTACGACTAAGGGCTTCCATCTGCTGCTGTTCACTGTCGCTGAGGAGCGAGAGTTCTCTCACGGAAGCCGTAGGATCGGCAATCATCCGCTGAACCACTGTCCTGACAGAAGCAGCGAGAGTACGCATATATTCCTGGGTATATATGGCATCATTATAGCGAATGGAGACGGCAATACCGTCTGTTCTGTCCTCTATGGCGATCGTTACTTTGAATTTGGGTGTCTCAAGCTTCATGAACTGTGCGGCATATTCCGCATCGCCGACGGTATGCTT
>CACYCN010000132.1 GCA_902772895.1 uncultured Ruminococcus sp. | reverse complement strand
AATCATGTTGGCGCCATAGCTTCTGAACTGAGAGCTCATCTGTCGGGGGACGTCATAATAGATCATACCAAGTCCTGAAAGAATCGTTGCTCCCACCATGATAGCAAGCAGAGCTACGATCATACGGGAGCGCCGCCTGACCAGAGAGGCGGCTATCATACGGATAAACATCCGTCTTTTCTTATTCATGCAATGACCTCCTTGTCAATGACCGCCGTGCAGGACTTCCGATGGCCGCAGACGCAGCACCAGACGGATGGCAGGAATACTGCCCACCAGCGTCACAAGCACGATCAGAACCGCTACAAGAAAAGCGACCATCCCGTTCATCTCGATGGAGGAATTAAACACGGTCTGTCCGATGATCTGCGCAAAGGCATATCCCATAAAATAGCCGGCAACCGCACCTACCACAGCAGTCAGAATGGTTTCGGTCAGTACCAGACGGGTAATCTGTCCGTTTTTGGCTCCGACCGCTTTCAGCAGAGCCAGTTCCTGTGAACGCTCCATCACGCCGGAAGTCACAAGATTGGAGATTCCGAGAGTTGCGCCGATCAGACTCATCAGTGTGATCAGTGACATCAGGAGTTGTGTCTTTTCCAGTATCTTACCCTCTGAATCGGCGATCTGTCTGACAGCCGAAGCTGCCGCTTCGGGGACGGCCTCCTGTATCTGGAAGCAAATGGAGCTGACATATGCCGTGCAGTACCATAGATCATATTCGTCACCCGTCAGCAGAGACGGATTTTTAGCGGCCTTCACGGCAAGCTCATCATCGGGGGAAGTAATGGCGCTGACCTCGATCTTTTTGATCAGACCGCCGGTATCTGTCAGTTCCTGTGCGGCAGGCAATGTTGTGAAAATACACTTATCTTCATCGTCACCCGATTCAAATATTCCGACAATCTCAAGTTCTTTTGTGCCATGTTCACCCCGGACAAGGATCCTGTCTCCTGCGGAGAGCTTATTTTCATTGGCAAGGGTTTCTCCGATCATACAATAGTCTGTACCGGAAAGTTCCTGTTCGTCCAGCCATTTTCCGCTTTTGATGTCCCACCAGCTTCTCAGATTGACCAATCCGGTATCACGCTGATAAGTCGTACCTTTCCTGACAAACTCCAGATGATGATTGAACCAGCTTCCGATCAGTCTGACCTCACTGCCGTCAAGTGTAACGGTGGTATCCGTTTCGGGCGCAAAATCCACGATATTGTTTGCCCAGAAGATCATCAGCAGTTCGTTGACGCTTTCTTCCTTCAGATAGTCAGCCCGTACATCCTCATCCAGCTCATAGAGCTTGCTGATAACGGCTTCCGACTGCGGCACTACCGTAATATTGGAACCATAGGTTTTCAGTTCCTCATTGATCTTGTCGCCGACACCCAGCATCACATTCAGCATAGCAGTGGCAATAGACGCCCCCAGGGCAACGGTAAGAGCAATCATCAGCATTTTTTTCCATTGTCGGTGAAATGTGCCGCGCACCATTCGTAAAAACATATTGTCCCTCCTTTTTCGGTTACTTCTTGAAATGCGACTGATTGTTTACCATTTCCTGAGCGGGAATAATGATCTCTCCGTCCGCAATATCGTAGTCAATGATAATGGGATTACAGCCGCCCTTCATACCGATGGTGGTCTTGTTCATGACAACGCCGCACTTTTTGCAGACGACCTGACCGTCCTTATTCTCGTAATAGCCTGCTTCACCGCAGATCTCGCAGGCGTCCAGACCGATACCATAGTTACCGGTATTTTCCTGCTTCAGCACAACGATAAATCTTGTAGGATAGCCATCCGGTGTCGTATAACCAAAGCGGTGCAGATGTCCGTCGCTGACGGTTTCCAGCGGTACACGCAGTTCCTTATCCGTACCGTCTGTATTTTGGGTAATGACAGGCTCCTCTGTGGGAGCTTCACGAATGACCTCCTTGTTCAGTTCAACAAATAACGTGGCGCACAAAACAGCCACCACAAAGCAGCAGAGCAAAGTAACGGAATATCTTTTCCCTGTCCGCCAGACGGAACGCTGTTTACGGTGCTGGGCATTGGTGGAATAGGGTTCTTTTGAGGTATAGCTTCTGACCCAAATCACGACACCGATCACTGCCAGAATAGCAAAAGCCGCAAAGGTATACCAATGCGCCAAATTATTGCTGACAGAGGCGAAGTGAAACAATACTACACTATCAACGATTTTTCTCGGGGTGAGCACCAGCATCAGCTTGGCAAAACCATACACCGCAAGCATGGTGTTCAAAAGACAGAAGACGATCACCGATAGTTTTCTGCTGCCTTTTCTGACAGCAACAGAAATAAGCTGATAGGCAGCCACTGCCGAGACAAGGCAGACAATTATTCCTGCAAGATAACCTCCCAGACGGAAGAGGTAATCGGTAGAGAGAACGCCGTTTCCTCCTGCGTCAAATTTGAAGGGATAGACATAGACATTCGGCATAGCGCAATAAAGATATGCCGCACTAAGAAGCGCCGTCACTGTGGAAATAACGATCCCGGAAACTTTGACCCACTTGGGATTTCCGTTTTGCGTAAAAAACTTTTTTCCGAAAACGATCAATGCAATGACCAGCAGAACAAAAAGTACCAATGCGGCGCCATATCCGTAGGTGCCAACCTTCCAGCCCCCCACAAGACGCCTGGTATTGGTAATATACGAACGGACAGCGGCTATGATAAAGCCGACGGCAAGTCCTGATCTCATGATAATCTTTCCGACTTTACCGCTTCGGGTATCTATGACAGCAAGTATCACGCCCAGAACGAGGGATACAAAAAGCATATCATCAGTTACGTTGATAAGGTATGTAAGCATGATTTCACCCTTGTTTTCTTATTAGATTCAAAAGTCTTGAATAAGCGGACAGCTCATATCCGGACACCCAAAAACTGTGTCCGGATATGAGCCTGATACTGCCGAAGCCCCGTAAACACCGACAGCTTTTATTCATGGATTATTCCGCCCATGCTCCCTTGGTAAACTGCCATTTGTCGTAAGTATAAACGATCGCATTCGGGAAAGCATGTGTATCCGGACCGGTATTGTCGGTATGGATGAGGTAGGTACTGGAATCCGGGAATTTCACGGTGAAAGTCACGGTATATAGACCGTCACCGTCCATTTTGAGGTTAGCGCCGTAGTGAGGACCGTCGGAAGCTGCCATAGGCATGAATGTACCGGATGCCTTGTAGTCACCATCGTTCTTTTTTACTTCGTACTCGACTGTCAGATAAGGCACCCAGTCGCCTTTACCGTAGCCGAGACCGTTCTCAAGAGCCGAAACGTCAAGTTCAAGATGGCAGTCATAATCCTCCGCCTTATAGCCGCCTGTCATATCAACGGGCTGGAAATAAACAGCGTTAAGGTTCAGAAATTCCTTTTCCACACCGGCAAAGATTTCCACCTCGGTAAATCCGAGATCCTTTTCCTCACCGGCATCATCTTTCTCGCTTTCATCAGCGCTTGCGGCTGAACTTGCTGTACTTGCCGTGCCTGCAGCCGAACTGCTGTTTGAAGAATTATTGCCGCTGCATGCTGCTAAGCTGACAGCGGACAGCATGGCAGCCAGAGCAAGTGCAAAGATTTTTGTGTACTTTTTCATGGTATGACCTCCAGAATCATGAGTTCTTTTTGTTATAATAACCGTCTCGGGTCTACGGGTCCCGGACAGATATTACCCTTGTTCGCCGTCAGAGGAGACGGACTTTTTCGCTTTTGCGTTTTTTCGTATCATCAGGATAAACGTGATAACCGTAATGACCAGCAGGATCAGCTGCGGGCCAAGCGTGATCCATGTGGGATAGATACCGAAGAAGGCCAGGGTATCGTTGCCTGACATCCATGACAGAGCGGGTATCGTACCGGCAAGACTCTGTACCCAGCCGCCGATGCTCTCGGCAAGACCTCCGTCAAGGAACAGTTCCCACATACCGGAACCGAGGAAGGCGATAGACATGATCGCCATGAGAATACTGGTTGCCAGAAAGAACGGCTTGAGCGGTATTTTGACACCGAATACACGTATCAGTATAAATACCAGTGCCACGGCGCCAAGACCTGCCGCTATTCCTCCAAACACGGCAAGATAACCGTGTTCCATGCTGCCCGCACGGGAAAAATATTGCTGACAGAAAAGAATCACCTCGGCGCCCTCACGGAACACCGCCAGAAATGCCGTAAAGCCTAAAACAAACATATTTCCTTTCTCCGCAGAAGAGGATACCTTTCCGCTGATATACTTTGTCCAGGCTTCGGATTCCGCTT
>CACYCN010000131.1 GCA_902772895.1 uncultured Ruminococcus sp. | reverse complement strand
TAAGAAGCGGGAATCTTTTGCATCAGCGGATCATGTACTTCTGCTGTCACAATCGTGCCGCCGGCGGCGGATACCACAGAATGAACGGTACCTTCACCGCCGTCTGCCACCGGAACACCGATACAGTTACAATCGGGAAAGACTTCTCTGGCCGCTTTTGTCAGTAACCGGATGGTTTGTTCACTGGTCAGACTGCCTTTGAAAGAGTCGGATGCAAACAGAAATTGCATTTGTTGATGCCGGATCGGTCTATCGATCACAGAAACAGATATGATTCCGTTTTCACTGTCCGGGTATTCTTTCTCAAGGTGCATACCGATTGCTTCTGCCGTTCTGACGGATGCGATATTGGCTTTCTGACAGTAAGAATATAATGCCGGATATGCCGTATTCTGAAATGCCCAGTCACGTACAGCGGCAGCCGCTTCTTTGGCATAACCTTTACGCTGATGATCCTTGCGGATATGATAACCAATTTCAGGAAGAATTTTCCCGTCAATGCACTGTAATGTCAGTCCGCAGTCACCAATTATTACTCCGCTGTCTTTCAGACATACCGCCCATAAGCCGAATCCGTTTTCCTGATAACGTTCCCTGTTTCGTCTGATCCATTCCCTGACTTTTTTCTCATCAAAGATATACGGATAATACTGCGAAATATCAGCATCTGTCAGTATGGCATACAGCGCATCGTAGTCATTCATATCCATTTCACGCAGAATCAGTCGCTCTGTTTCCAGAATCATGTGTTCACTTCCCATCACTTCTTACTCTTGTCGGTTAAGAATATTATAAGTCTTTATGCCGGTAATTACAAGCATCAGAAACGGAAACACATGGAAATCAATTTTTCGAAACAATTTTATCCGGAGAGTTTTCTCCCAGACCCTTTCGAAAAAACGTATCGGGAATGACATGATAACTGCATTGCCGATGGGACACCATGACAGATCAAATTGTCAAATACAGAAAATCCGTTGAATACTGACATCCTATATAGTATAATAGATACAAGTAAATAATGTATGGATCATGATGATCATACGTCCGGAGCTGTCAGGAATGCGGCAGAAATAAGAAAAATCATTTCACAAACAATATATGGGAAAGTGGGATGAGTCATGCATTATGTCAAGGTAAAAGGAATACTGTCACAAAATAACGGAATGAATCTTTATCGCGGCTGTACACACGGATGTATCTACTGTGATTCAAGGAGTGCCTGCTATCAGATGAATCATGCTTTTGAGGATATCGAAGTCAAGGAAAATGCCCTGGTATTATTGGAAGAGGCGCTCCGCCGTAAAAGAAAACCGTGTATGATCGGTACAGGTGCAATGACTGATCCGTATATTCCGCTTGAAACCAAGCTGGAATTTACCAGAAAGGCGCTTTTGCTGATAGAAAAATATCATTTTGGCGTAGCGCTCCAGACAAAATCGGATCGTGTGCTGCGGGATCTGGAAATTCTCAGACGCATCAATGACAAAATGAAGGCGGTCGTTCAGATGACACTGACAACCGCTGATGATGCTTTATGCAGGATCATTGAACCAAATGTCTGTACGACCAGGAAAAGAGGGGAAGCCCTTGCTGTTTTGCATGATAACGGGATCCCGACGATCGTCTGGCTTTGCCCGATATTGCCTTATCTCAATGACACATCCGAGAATATCACGGCGATTGTTCAGATGTGTCATGAGGTCGGGGTAAAGGGGATACTTTGTTTTGGGATGGGGCTGACGCTCCGTCAGGGAAACCGTGAATATTTCTATCGGATGCTCGATACGCATTTCCCCGGACTGAAAGAGCAATATATCAGACAATTCGGAAACCGCTATGAAGTCAGCAGTCCCCGTCATGCCAAGCTGATGAAACTGTTCCATGAACTTTGCGAAAAATACGGGCTTCTTCATGACAATCAGGAAATCTTTGCTTATCTGAACCGGTTTGAGGAAAAACCGCTTTTCCAACAGTTGAGTCTGTGGGATGAATGATTTACCCATGATTTCCTGTCTGTCTATGTCGGCTGTTTCATTAAAGAGTGATCTTATGTTTTTAAAAAAGCCCTTAACTGTGTGTTTATGCAGTTAAGGGCTTTCGTATGTTCATTTTTCAGAAGCCTGCCTGATATTCTTCTTTCGAAATGGCAAGTTCGATGATCTTCCATTTCTCACCTTCGATCATTTCGTAGGAATCTTCCTTATCTTCGGATTTGCGGAATCCTACGGACAGATAGCATTGTAAGGCGGGAATATTATTTTCAAACACGCCGATCGTCACCTGATCGACCTGCATGATTTCAAAAGCATACTTTAATCCCAGCGTAAGCATTTTCTGACCGTATTTCTGTCCCCGTTTCGCATCATCCACAATGACCCATCCGAATCGGAGCAGTTTGTTATCTCCCCGGAGATATCTCATGATAAAGTGTCCTACAATGCCGGTTTCATCAAAAGCGGTCATGGGATAAAAATTATCCGTCTCTGTGCAGTCGCCGTTATTCTGAAAATATTTATGGTTCATGATGTCTGCTGAAATGGGAAAACTCCCGAAATGTTCGCCGCCCCATAATAAAAATGTCTTTTCGTCCTTACACCAGGATACAATTTTTTTGGCATCACATGGCTTATAGGCTCTTAATCGGATCATATGTGTTTACTCCCCTTGATTGAATGAACTTGTGTGAAGTCTGATTGGCTGACCGATGAACTCTCAATATGAAATTTTAACACAATATTGCTGTCTGGTATTTCTTTGTAGATTTTCGGCTTTCAGGTGCTTTTCCTGTTTTCATCATACCATATTTCTTGTCAAACTGCAAGATTTCTTTGTCTTTTTTTATCAAAATCACGAATCGATCAGGATTTTCACAATACTTGTTAAATAAATTATGTACAAAATGTTATATATTACCACATGAAATATCTTGAAAATTAAGTATAAATATGGTACAATCAGAGTGGTTATATCTAATATTTTTTCCGTCTGATAATAACATTATATTGCTTTTGATCAGAGCAAGACAATAGCTGATGAGTTATTCTTCACAAAGTATCAACATGAAGAACAGCGTCAAGATGGAAAAAATAGTGGTCGAAGGATTCCGGTCAGAGGGAAATGTTCACATGATTTCTTCTGCGCAAACGAAAAGGAACGGAAAAAGACGTGTCAGGATGAAAAATACCATGCAAGCAAATTCCTTTACAGCTGTTAATTCAAGCTGCTGAATATCCGGAAAAACCTGATAATATCTGATTTTTTGAGAATTATCAATTGACAAGTTTAACACCTTTACAAGTTGAATGTGTCACTTCAGCGTTGAATCAATGATTTGCCGATCTGGCCAAAGAAAAAGGAGCGGATAATGATGAAAACTAATACTTCATTCACACCGAAAGTACGTGTTCTTTCCGCCTTCATGGCGTTCCTGATATTTGCTCTCACACTGCCTATGAATGGGTTTGAGTTCGGTGTGAGGGTTAATGCGGCAAGCGGAAGTCCTAAAGTTACGATGACAAAAAGCTTGTCCTACTTTTCCGCTTCGGAACTGAATTCAAATCGTGGCAGCAGTGACACAAGATATTCTTATACCGGAAAAATCAAATCTGTTCCGGTCAATATGTACGATTATCTGAGTGATGAAGAAATCAGTGGTTCCGGGTCTTGGAATACAGGGATTACGAAGTCAGTAGTTGACCAGTACAATGATCCTTACACAATTTTCAATACGAATATTTCAAATACAGGGACTTTATATTCATCTGCCTCAAATAATGTGACGATTATTTTTAAAACATACAGGGACAAATTTGCAGATATTAAACAGGTTGAAGTTAACTTTAAACATAAGGTGTCAGAAAACAATTATAATGGTACGTTAAGAACGCTTAAATATGACTTTCATGCTAATGATGCAACATACATTTACTATAAGTATACCTCAAAACTTACTGATATTACTGATAGCTTAGGAACCATTGATAGGGTCGAATTTAAAGTCACATACTCAAATGGAAGTGTATACTGGGTTAATCGAAATGATGGGGATTACAACTGGTGGATTGGCGATAGCAGTCATGGTAACAATGTTGGAAGTTCATTTACTTTTCTTGTTAAGGTACCTTCGGATCAGTACTATAAAGGTTCAGAAGTGACGACTGGTACAGCCGACCCGTTATATACTTGCAATTACAGTTCTCCTTTATATTTTGGTAGTTTCCTTGCCACCAGAAAGAATGTAGATTATAATTATAACAATACTTTTAATAACAACGCAGATAATTATCAGGAATCAAACAAACCTTTTTACAACAATTTCTGGTGGTTGGCAAATATGGCTCCGAGATCGGATACTGACGCATCCGTCCAGCACCTTGTCAGTGACACATTATCAAGCGGAAAATTGATGGATCGAACGAATACCAGTAATGAATTGCCATATTTCAGTAAGACGTGGGCAGATAACCATAAATCCGGCACAAAACCGACTATGAAATATTGGGAAAGCGGTACGACAGATGCTACCAAAATTGCATTCCCATTTTATGAAGTGGTAATGGATGCAACGGCTTCTAACGCTAACGCTGATTACCTTGCGGGAACAGACACTACAGTAAAGTATGCTAGATATTATCAGTTCAATTCTAAGGATACGAACTTAGTTTTCAATGAAAACAGCGGCGGAACTCCATATTTTAACGAAACCTCAACAAAAATCACTACAAATGGTGCTGCTTCTTCAAGCACGAATAAAGGTGGATATTTCCCGTTTAATTCAAGTAATGATGGCAATGGAGGAAAATCACGCAACCTTGGATTTGGCACCAAATTTGAAATCAACTTTTCGTTGACAG
>CACYCN010000130.1 GCA_902772895.1 uncultured Ruminococcus sp. | reverse complement strand
CGTACCTTCCCTGACAACCGCGAGAAAATATTGCATCGTCCGTATATCCATCTGAAATGCTCCTTTCATGTTTTTCATATACAATTATTGCATAGGAAGGTATAGAAAACAAGTATTTGATTATACGAAAAAAACAGATTATAATAGTATCAACAAAACAAATCCGGAACATAATGAAAGGAGCATACATTATGAATACAGAAAGAGTAACGCTTATACAGGAATGGGACAAGGCTTATCCGAGAGAGGAATCTGTCGATCATAAAAAGGTCACATTCAGAAATCATTTCGGTATTACGCTTGCTTCCGATATGTTCATTCCCAGGGAATCCAAAGGGAAACTTCCTGCGATAGCCTGCTGTGGTGCGTTTGGCGCTGTCAAGGAGCAGCATTCAGGTCTGTATGCGCAGGAGATGGCAAAGCGAGGGTTTCTTACTATCGCCTTTGATCCGTCATTTACGGGAGAATCCGGCGGTCAGCCCCGATATATGAATTCACCCGATATCAATGTCGAAGATTTTCAGGCAGCGATAGATTATCTTTCAAACCTTGATGAAGTGGATGCGGAGCGTATCTCGATCATAGGAATCTGCGGATGGGGCGGAATGGCTTTGCAGACTGCCTGCCTTGATACCCGTATTAAAGCGACAGTTGCAGTTACGATGTATGATATGTCCCGTGTAGCGGGAAACGGTTATTTTGATTCCGCAGATCATGAGGAAGCAAGATATCAGGCTCGTGTCAGTATCAACAATCAGAGAACAGAGGATTTCAAAAATGGCAGTTATCAGCTTGGCGGCGGTGTGATAGACCCGAGTATTGAGGACGCGCCTGATTTCGTAAAACAGTATTCCCAGTATTATAAAATCCGTTCCTATCATCCCCGTTCGCTGAACAGCAACAACGGCTGGAATGTGACAGCAGGCACTTCCCTGATGAACACAAGACTTTTTACCTATGCTCACGAAATCAGGAGTGCGGTTCTTCTTGTTCACGGTGAAAATGCCCATTCAAGATATATGAGCGAGGATGCTTTCAAGCTTCTCAGGGGGGATAATAAAGAACTGTATATCGTTCCCGGCGCCAATCATACGGATTTGTATGACGGCGGCACAAACGGTTATATTCCCTTTGATAAGATCGAAAGCTTTATCAGGGACAATATTTGACGGGAGGAAACTATATGAGCAACATTCTTGTGATTTCAACAAGTCTCAGAGCCAGAAGCAATTCCGATATTCTTGCCGAAAGTCTGATTGCAGGTGCAAGAGATGCGGGGAATGAAGTGGAGTATATCAGTCTCAAGGGCAAGGAGATAAAATTCTGTATCGGCTGTCTTGCCTGTCAGAAAACGCAGAAATGTGTGCAGAGGGATGACGCAATAGAAATAGCAGAAAAAGTAAAAAATGCGGATACGCTTGTTTTTGTGACTCCGATCTATTATTACGAAATGAGCGGTCAGATGAAAACACTCCTTGACAGGCTGAATCCGTTATATTCATCCGACTATCAATTCCGCAAAATTTATATGCTTACAGTTGCGGCGGAGGACGAGGATTCTGTTCCCGAGAAGGCTGTCAGCGGACTGCAGGGCTGGATAGACTGTTTTGAGAAAGCGGAATTTGCAGGTTCGCTTTTCTGCGGAGGAATCAATGCGCCGGGGGAAGCAGGTAAAAAGGATGTGGAGCAGAATGAAGCCTATCAGTTCGGAAAAAGTCTTGCATAAATGCAAAACAGCGGCAGTCTGCCTTGCGGCTTTGATTATGACGGTTACGCTTGGCGCCTGCCGCATGAATAATCAAGAGGGAACATCCTCGCAAGTTCCCAAGGAATCCGTTTCCGCTGTATCAGAAGCGGAAAGTACAGAGATATCTCAGGTTTCCGAAACTGTCAGCAGGACGGAGGAAAGCAAGGAATCCGGAGAGACAACGCTGTCCGATACAGTGTCTGTAGTTTCCGGAACGGAGAGCGGGCAGATTTTTCCTGTGTCAGAAGAAGTCAGCAATCCTGAGAGGAGCAGTAAAACCGAAAGCAGCGGTAATTCAGAAGCGGAGGAGGCAGACGACATGAAAATGTTTATCAACGGTCAGCGAGTAAATGTCAGTTGGGAAAACAACGGTTCAGTCGAAGCCTTGAAGGAGCTTGCCGCTATCAGCGAACTGCAAATTGAGATGTCCATGTACGGCGGCTTTGAGCAGGTCGGTTCTCTCGGAACTTCACTACCGAGAGAAGATGCGCAGACCACAACAAAGGCAGGGGATATCGTTCTTTATTCCGGTGATCAATTGGTTGTTTTCTATGGTTCCAACTCGTGGGCATATACCGGACTCGGACATATCACGGACAAAACTGCTGATGAATTGACAGAATTGCTCGGAAACGGGAATGTTACCGTTACTCTTACCATGACGGAATCAAGGAGGCAGGCGCAATGACAACAGAGGAATTTCTTGATGAAATGAACAGCGGAAAACAGGTCACTGCGGAATGTGAGATCCATCAGACGATGCACAGACTCAGCCAGGAGGCGATACGAATCACCATGGAGCTGAACAGCCGTTATCATACCCCGAATGAAATAAACGCTTTGATGTCTGAGCTTATCGGCAAGCCTGTAGAGGTTGGTTTATTTCCGCCGTTTTATACGGACTGCGGAAAGAACATTCATCTCGGTAAGGGGATATTTATCAATGCAGGATGTAAATTTCAGGATCAGGGAGGAATATCTATCGGAGACGGCACGCTGATCGGGCATGATACGGTGCTTGCCACACTGAATCATGGTATCCGTCCCGAAGAACGCCATGATCTGATGCCCAAGCCCATACGCATAGGCAAAAATGTTTGGATAGGCTCCCATTCCACAATACTTCCCGGTGTTTCCATAGGAGATAATGCTGTTGTTGGTGCAGGGTCAGTCGTCACAAAGGATATTCCTGCCAATATGATCGCTGTTGGCAGTCCGGCAAGAGTGATAAAGAGTATTTACGACTAAATTTAAAAGATAAAATCAATGCCTCGCTCCGGCGAGGCATCTTGCTTTTGTAATATATAATATATGAAAAAGGGGAGTAGTGGGTGATAACAATTGCAAGCCGTCAGCCGTTTCTGTCGCTTTGCACCTTCAACGGATTTCCGGAAAGGTTTCAGGGAAACCTCAAAAGAAACGGGACCACTCGTACAAAATTTGATATTACGATCCTGCCATCGATTATACTTCCTGTTTTTGCGCAGACACGAATGATTATTTCGATTGTCTGTTGATTCGTATCGTAGAAACAACGGTATATGTAATAGCGCCTGAAACAACGGGTATTTTTCACGCATTCCGCACTGACCCGGCAGTTCATCCAAAAGATTTCCTGCATCTGCGCTCTTGAACGGATCCATACGCATTATCATTTCACTGTACCGGTTCTCGATTGTCGGAACATCAATATCCTCTTACAGGAGTCAGAAAAACTCTGCCCAGTAATACTGAGACATATATTCATTTTGAAAAGCGTTTACGGCGCCGGCATCCAGTTCCTGGAAACGGTAATAGTCACAATCAAGCGTATCGATATTGACGGATAAAGCGTTATGACTTTTGACAACGGCAGCTTCCGCACCTGCCTTTTTCAGACTTTTGATCATAGCGGCGATCAGTGTCTGCAGATAACTCTGTTGTTTCTTATCATAAGGTTCATCTTCAAAGAGAACGGCAGCGATTTCTCTGGTAGTACAGGAACTGCCGTGACGGTGAACGAGATAGGCGAAGATTTCCTTTGAACGGCTGCGTTCAAAATGAAGCGGTTTCCCGTCAGGCGTAAAGACATCAAAGTTGCCGAAACACTGTACTTTCAGTAAAGCTTTCTTTTTGGGGAGAATGGGAAACCGCAGATCTTCCAGTTCAGCGGCAACATCGTCTGCCGTTACGGGTTTCATGAGATAGCCGGAAGCTTTCAGATCCATCGCATCGCCTTTATAATCGGAAAATCCCGTGACAAAGATAATATTCATCTTCGGATTGATGGCTTTCAGTTTTTTCGCAACTTCAACACCTGTCATCCCACGCATATGAATATCCAGAAACGCCACGTCACAGCCGCCGTTTTCAGCTTCGGCAAGCAGTTCCTTTTGTCTGGTAAAACCGGTGATCTGAGCGTCCGGTCTGGCGCATTCCACCGCTTCCTGCAGCATTCTCAGCATCAGCGGTTCATCGTCAAGACATAATATTCTCATGTGGCTGTCCCTCCTTTGGTAAAATGACGGTTGCGGTAGTACCTTTGCCGATTTCGCTGACAACGGTAATTTCACCGCCGCACATTTCTTTGATCCGTCTTCTGGTATTTTCCATGCCGATATGAGAACGACCGTCATTCTTTGGTTGAGCCGAAGGATCAAATCCCACGCCGTTATCGGCAATGATGACTTGAAAAGCGGTATCGGTTTCGAGAGAAGAGATCGT
>CACYCN010000129.1 GCA_902772895.1 uncultured Ruminococcus sp. | reverse complement strand
TAACGGGTAGCAAGTAACAAATAATTCGCACGTGCCAGACCGTTTTACGCCTTTAGGCGTGGCTGGTAGCTGAGGGCTATGCCCGTTAGAGAAAAACCCCCGGCTACGCCGGGGGATAATTATTTTCTGAGAACAACAGCCTACAGGAATCTGTTTTCCAATAGATATTATGTTTTGTGATGTTTGCATCCTTTTAGGCGCAGTTTTTTCGAAACAAAGGTTTCCCTCCAGGAAAACGGACAAAACGGATTTTGGTGGAAAATATGAATTTGATATTGCAAGTGAGCGGCTTTAATGGTATAATATTACAGTTAAAGCCGTTTTTATGCTTACAAATCTATGGAGGCGGACGACTCTGCCTTGTGAAAGGAAAGTAGACGATGATGAGAGAAAATAAATATCGCACACATTACTGTGGTGAGCTGAGGGAATCCGATATCGGCAAAAACGTCAGAGTAGCAGGGTGGGTCGAGAATATCCGTGATCACGGCGGCGTGATGTTCCTCGATATCCGTGACCACTATGGCGTCGTACAGGTGGTCGTTCATGACGATAAACTCCTGGAAAACATCAATAAGGAATGTACCGTTACCGTCAGCGGTACCGTGACCAAACGTGACGAGGATACCATTAACCCGAAAATCGCAACCGGTACCGTGGAAGTTCATTCGGAAGATATTACCGTGTTGGGTAAGTCCATGACGAATCTCCCCTTTGAGATCGCCACTTCTACCGAAGTCAAAGAAGATGTCCGTCTGCGTTATCGTTTCCTTGATCTCAGAAATAAAAAAGTCCATAACCATATTGTCATGCGTTCGGAACTGATTTCCTTCCTGCGCAGTAAAATGACGGAGATGGGATTCCTCGAGATCCAGACACCTATTCTCTCCTGTTCCTCTCCGGAGGGCGCCAGAGATTATCTCATTCCCAGTCGGAAACATAAGGGAATGTTCTATGCACTGCCCCAGGCACCCCAGATCTTCAAACAGCTTCTGATGGTGTCCGGTTTTGATAAATACTTCCAGATCGCTCCCTGTTTCCGTGATGAGGACGCCAGAGCGGACCGTTCCCCCGGTGAATTCTATCAGCTGGACTTCGAAATGGCATTCGCAGAACAGGAAGATGTCTTCGCCGCAGCCGAAGAAATTCTTTATGCCACGTTCCGGAAGTTCTCCGAAAAAGAAGTTTCAAAGCCGCCTTTCCGCAGAATTCCCTTTGCGGAAGCTATGCTGACCTATGGTACCGATAAGCCTGATCTGCGTAACCCGCTGCTGATCAAGGACGTCAGCCCGATGTTTGAGGAAACCGATTTTGCCCCCTTCCGTAAAAAGACGGTCCGTACCGTCAATGTGCCGGCAGCCGCTGCGCAGTCGAAAAAGTGGTTCAAGAATATGGAAGAGTTTGCGCTTTCCATCGGCATGAAGGGTCTGGGCTATGTGAAAGTCCGTGAAGATCTCACGTTTGACGGTCCGATCGATAAGTTCCTCAAGGAAGGCGACAGAGAAAACCTGATTGCAATCAACGGTTCCAAAGCCGGTGATGTGATTTACTTTATCGCTGACAGTAAGGATGCGGCGCCGAAGCTCGCCGGACAGATCAGAACCGAAGTGGCAAAACGTCTGGGACTGATCGATGAAAGCCGCTTTGAAATGTGCTTCATTACCGATTTCCCGATGTATGAACTGGATGAAGAAACCGGTAAGGTGATCTTTACCCATAACCCCTTCTCGATGCCTCAGGGCGGAATGCAGGCGCTGCTGGAAAAGGATCCTACCGAAGTGCTGGCATATCAGTATGATATTGTCTGCAACGGTGTAGAGCTTTCTTCCGGCGCAGTTCGTAACCATGACCTGGATATCATGGTGAAAGCGTTTGCGATTGCCGGCTACAGCGAAGAAGAACTGAAGGCAAAATTCAAGTCACTCTATACGGCATTCCAGTATGGTGCGCCGCCTCATGCCGGTATGGCGCCCGGTGTTGACAGAATGCTGATGCTGTTGGCGGAAGAAGAAAATATCCGTGAAGTCATTGCTTTCCCGATGAACAGTAATGCGCAGGATCTTCTGCTGGGTTCTCCCACGGAAGTGACCGAACAGCAGCTGCGGGAAGTGCATATCAAGATCAGATAATAAATCAGAAATAAAAACAGGATGATCCGTGGCGGTTGATTTCAGCAGCACGGATTTCCTTATAATAAAGGTAAGGAGTGTTGAAGGTGAAAACGATCGCAAAGAAAATGATGTCACTGCTTCTGATCGCCTCCGTGCTGATGCTCAGCGGACTGACATTGTCGGTCAGCGCGGAACCCGCAGGTTCCACTGCTGCTTCATCAAAGTCGGACACGTCCACGCCGGATGACGATGAACTGGCAGAGGCCGATCAGCAGGATCTGGAAGAACAGCTCGAAGAAGACGGCAAAATGGATATGGACGTTATCTTTGTCCTGGACGCCAGCGGTTCCATGCTGTATTCCGACCCGAATAAAGTGGCGTTTGACGCCTTCAACCTTTTTGTTGACCTGTTGGACGATACCTGCGGCGCCGGCTATGTCGTTTTTACCCAGACGATCAAAACATCTGCCAATGTGATGGCACTGGATAATGCCGAGAATCAGAAAAAGGTCAGAAACGGAATCAACTCCCTGAGTTATGACCCCAGCGGTGATACCGATATCTCACTGGGTCTGACGAAGGCGATGAATCTCTTTAAAGAAAAACCGGCGTCTTCGCCGAATAAGAGACGTTCGATTATCCTCCTGACAGACGGTAATACCGATCTGCCTAACGGTCCCAGAACCGTGGCAGAGTCCAAAAAAGAACTGGAAGGAACGCTCAAATCCCTGAAAGAAATGGATATTCCTGTCTATTCCATCGGTCTGAATTATGACGGATCACTGGATAAGGATGAGATTGCCAATATTTCCGGTCAGACAGGCGGCCGTGCCTATCAGACGAAAAAATCTTCCGGATTGGTCAAGATCGCTTCCGATATCTTCGGAGATGTCTATGATCTGGAAGGTACGCAGAAAGAAATTGTTAACGGTGATGTCAAAATCGATGTCAAGGATAATACCGTGTTCTATGTCAACGTCATTATCCGGAGTAATTTCAGCTATAGCCAGCTTAATCCGATTCTGACCGATCCTTCGGGAAAAAAGATCGATCTGAGTAAGGATAAGAATATCAGGGTTACCTCAACCAGTACCTATACTCTTCTGAAACTGATCTATCCGGATGCCGGTACCTGGAATCTGCATCTGAGTAATGTTACTCCCGATAACTGTACCGTTACCCAGATGGACTTCTACTCGATCTATGTCAAACAGGAATTCTCCGCTACCAAGGCGGCTCCGGAAAATACCATTACCATTACCGCTACCCTGAATGACAGTCACGGTAAACTCAAAGACAGTGATCTGCTGCGTACCATTCAGATGACGACGACCATTACCGGTGAGTCGGGCGATCAGCAGATTACCCTTACCCGTCTGACGGACGGTTCCTTTACCGGAAGAATCAGCCTGAAAACGGAAGGCGTCTATTCCGTCAAGACAAAAGCAAAAGGAAATAAATTCCAGAAATCCAGCCGCAGCGCACAGATCCGTATCGGCGAGGAATACTATTTTGAACAGAGCAAGGCACAGAGCAGTACCGGTATTGATACTACGGAGTCTTCCGAGCCGGAAGAGGATAAAAGCAGTCAGGATACACTGATTTATTTTATCATCGGCGGTGTATTGGTTGCCGGAGTGGTCGTGGTATTGGTGATTATCTCCAGGAATAAGAAGAAAAAGCCCCCGGAGCCTAAACCCGAAGAACCGAAGCCCGCTATGCCTAAGCCGACTCCGCCGCCGGTGGAACCGCCGCCTCGTCAGCCGAAATATACGGAACCGCAATATCTTGACTATGAAAGAGTCGAACATGAATCTCTGGATACGCTGATCCGTAAGGGTCCTGAGGACGCGTTCCAGACCGGTCAACAGAACTATGAGGTAGACGAATCATTATCAAAACTGATCCGCCGCGGTGAGGAGGATCCCTTCAATGCCAAGGGCGATGCCGCACAGGTACAGTCAGACAGTTCACTGGAAAAACTGATCCGCCGTGGTGAGGAGGATCCCTTCAATACCAATGCCAGTCAGTATCAATCCGATGCGGCACTGGAAAATCTGATTCATCGTGGCGAAGAAGATCCCTTCAATACCAACGCCGGTCAATATCAGTCCGATGCTTCTCTGGAACAACTGATTCGTCGGGGGGAAGAAGATCCCTTTGGCGGCAGCAGCGATAACTATCAGACGGATCCGTCTCTTGCCGGTATCATCAAAGCCGGTGAAGAAGGTCTTACCGCACCGCCGCCCCCAGAAGAAACGGATGATGACGATGACTTTAACGCATGATCCGGGTTCTGTTGCGGAACGACTTTCCCTGACAGAAAGCGTTTCCGGAATGTAAAAGCAATGGGCAGTCAGATTTTATGCCGGGAGGAATTCCGGATAGGAGGAATAACTATGGTTGATAAGGAAGAAATTATGAAAATTGCGATCTTGTCAAAGCTCTTTGTAGCGGAAGATGAGATCGGCCAACTGACAGAGGATATGTCAAAGATCATATCCTTCGCCGATACGATCAATAACGCAGCCGATGAAGGAACGGAATTTGATAATATCAATCATCTTTCCAATGTACTGAGAGAAGATGAAGTGGTTCCTTCCTATGACAGGGAAAAGATCCTGGCAAATGCCAAGGACAGCGATGAAGGCTGCTTCCTGGTCAAGAATATCATGCGTTAATGAGACAGAGGTGAAAAATATGAGTGAAGGTATGATCGGAAAACTCCATGCCATGCTGGAAAATAAAGAAATCTCCTGTACGGAGCTGACAAATCAATATCTGGAGGCGGCACAGCGTGATAATGAACAGCTGAATGCTTATGTAACCCTTACCGGGGAGGAAGCGTTGTCCGCCGCAAAAACCGTTGACGAAAAAATAGCGCAGGGTCAGTCCATCGGTCTGCTGGAAGGGATTCCGATGACGCTCAAGGATAATATCTCCACCGAAAAAATCCGGACTACCTGTTGTTCGAAGATTCTGGAAGATTATGTGCCCATTTATGACGCAACCGTTTGGAAAATCCTGAAACAACAGAATGCGGTTCTGCTGGGGAAAACCAATATGGATGAATTTGCGATGGGGTCCTCCTGTGAGACGTCTTATTTCGGCGGAGCAAAGAATCCCCATAACATTCATCATGTGGCAGGCGGCAGTTCCGGTGGTGTAGCGTCTGCCGTCGGCGGCAATATTGCCGTCTATGGACTCGGTTCCGATACCGGCGGTTCGATCCGTCAGCCGGCGAGTTTCTGTGGTATTGTCGGATTGAAACCGACTTACGGCGCCGTTTCCCGTTTCGGTCTGATCGCATATGCTTCCAGCTTTGATCAGATCGGCCCGATTACCACTTCCGTGGAAGACGCTGCCATTGTCTTTGACGCCATTGCGCAGTATGATACCATGGATTCCACTTCTCAGGGAAGAAAGGGTGCACCGGTGTGCGATTGTCTGAAAAATGATATCAAGGGAATGAAAATCGGAATTGCCAGAGAATATCTGGACGGTGTCCGTGACGATGTCAGAGAGGCGATTGAAACGGCAGCTCAGGTATACCGCAGTCTTGGCGCAGAGATCGTTTATTTTGATCTGCCGGCTCTGAAATATGCCCTGCCGGTTTATTATATTTTAGCTTGCGCAGAGGCATCCTCCAATCTCGGACGTTATGACGGAATCCGTTATGGCTATAAAGCCGAAAGCTATACCGATGTCAATGATATGATCAAGAAAACCAGAAGTAACGGTTTTGGGGATGAAGTGAAAAAACGTATCCTGCTCGGCACCTATGTGCTCAGTTCCGGCTACTATGACGCTTACTATAAAAAGGCGCAGAATCTCAGAGGTACCATCGTCAATGCCTTTAAAAACGCTTTTCAGAACTGTGATGTGATCCTGGCACCGACGGTTCCCATGACGGCTTTTGAAAACGGTCATGCCGTCAGTGATCCCGTAGAAACCTATCTGACGGATATCTGTACGGTACCGGTCAATATTGCCGGATTGCCCGGTGTTTCGGTACCCTGCGGCTATAATGCGAAGGGAATGCCGATCGGTATGCAGCTTATCGGCAATACCTTTGAGGAAGCAACTATTCTCAATGCAGCCTGGCAGTATGAACAAGCTGCCAATATGCAAAGAACTGCCGATTTCGGCGTAAAGCTCTGATCGCTGCGGCGGGAAAGGAAGGAAACAGCTATGAAATATGAATTAGTCG
>CACYCN010000128.1 GCA_902772895.1 uncultured Ruminococcus sp. | reverse complement strand
TTTCAGGTCCCGTAATACCGTCAGACATTCTTTGGTATTTCTGGCAAATCGACTCAGAGATTTGGTGATGATATGGTCGATCAGACCTTTCTGACAATCCTCCAGCATCCGATGAAAATCCGGTCGATAGGCTGTGGAGGTGCCGCTGCCGATGTCCGCATAGATCTGGACCGGTTCGGCGGATGCGGAATCGATACAGTGTTTCCGGAAATACTCCTGTTGTGCCTGAAAAGAATGTTTCTGATCATCCTTTCCGGTGGAGACCCGGCAATAGGCGGCTATCCTGCGTTTCTTCCTTACAGGAATAACGGGTTCTATGACCGTCAGTTTACTCATTTGCGACTCTTCCTTTCCTGTCTTCTGCCGCTGCTGACTTCGCCCTCTGAGTAGGCTTCCGTCAACTACTCTGATCTTTCCGGCAGAAACGCCTTTGTTTTTCAGAGATTCCTATTATATCATAACCGGAAAACCCTGACAATAAGCGCTTTTTTCTCTTACGGAATTCAATTTTGTCCGGGGAGTTTTCTTGTAGTGAAACCTTTGTTTCAAATAAAAGATTCCTCCCAGACGCACTTTCGAAAAAACATATTGAGATAATAACAATAGTATACATCACAAAACATGACCCAATATCTGAAAGTTGATTTTCATGTTCTTTTCACTGAAAGTAGTGTGATCCTGCTTTGGTTTATCAGGTTTCGTTTGCGACTGGCAATCCGAAAGCTATGACTGCCTGCCGAAAAGTATCATTTTCAGATAACAATATCATTATGGTGTTATTTGTTAATACAATCAAGGCGGCATGGATTCCTAATCACATATTTGCATGATAGCTTATTCACTTTAAAGAATAATAATGCTCTTTGGTAATCATGTAAAAAAAATTGTACCGTAAACGAGGAAAATAGTTGAATTTTATCTTTGCTTGTAGTATAATGGATACAGGTAATTGTATCTGTTATTATTTGAAAAATAAATCTTACTATGATGATAGTTCTCTGCATCGACCCCTATGATTGAAAGGAGAGCGGATCTTATGTCAAAACCGAATAAAAAGAATAAAGCCAAGCGGTCTCGTACTTTGACAGCGGCTTTTGTGCTGCTGTTTGTAGTGGTCGGACTGGTGATCACTTTGGCATTATTTACCTCCCTTGATGAAGTGACAAACCGATTTGAGGCAGGTAAGGTTGATATTGTTCTGACAGAATCTGAATGGAATCCCAATAATGCAAAAAATATTGTTCCCAATACGACTCTTCCTAAAAATCCTACAGTGACCAATAAGGATAAAACCGTCAATACCTATGTTTTCCTGAAGGTTTCTGTTCCGTATGATAACGATAAAAGTCTGGTAATTGAAAAAGCCAATCCGGATGAAAATGCCGGAAGTGTGTTGCTTTCCAATAATAGCAAGAATCCACTCCTGAATGTTCCGATTTATAAATTTGTCGCAACCGGTAAGAAGGCCGATGGCAGTGATGGAACTGCTCCCGATCCACAGTCCGTTGCCGTTACCGGTTCTTCTGATCAGGACAGTCTTTATGAGCAGGCTGTCAATCCCGGGTGGAAGATTGTCAGTGGATATCCAAAGACTGAAAACGGCAGGATTGTTTATGTGTATGCCCATGTCGGTGAGACGGTAGAATCCGCAAATCATCTGCAGCCCTTGCTTCCCGGAACAACGGCACAGTATCCGCTGTTCAATAAAATCACATTGTTGAATTTCCGTGAAAGAACGGCAGATACGACAAATAATATCACAGCTTTTCCGACACCGGGCAAGGATTATAATATTTATATCGAAGCCTTTGGTATTCAGGCAAATTATCTGAAAGCAAACAATAGTACGTCTACTAATCCGCAAGAAGTCTGGGCAATGATTGATTCAAGTTATACTTATACTCCATAAGAGTTTCTATGAAAAAAGGAGATGAGAGGCGTGAAAAAACGTAAAGTGATATTAGCGGCAGCGGTTGTTTGTGCTGCTGTCATGTTGTTTGTTTCTTTTGGAGTCACGTTATCTTTTCTTCTGGATCAGGAAAATGCCACCAATGTGGTTTCGATTGGAAATGTCCAGTTAGAGGTCAGTGAAGGTAACTTTACAACATCTACCGTTGCAGCAGGCGGAACTGTCGATAAAGCACCGCAAATCAAAAATACCGGTTCTGAGGATGAATATGTGTTTTTTGCAGTGGCTGTTCCGAAAGAAAATGTCACTTTGCTGTATGAAGAGGAAACAACCGTTGGTGAAGAAAATAATCAGGTGACCTATCCGGAAGGTACCCCGACCGTAAATAACCGTAATGATGACGGAACACCGAAGAAAGTATCGGATGAGATTTTCAGGATGATTGCGGAAGGTGACAATATTGCCAATGTGACAGAAACAGATCCTCCTAATGACAAACCCCAGCTGGATTTTATGTATCACAAGGGGGACAGTACTGAAGAAGGCGACGGTCATTCGAATACCAATGGTTGGGTATATCTGAAGAGAGAACTGAATCAGACTTTTAATAATGATAATGATAAAAAGTACGATATTTATTATTTCGGATATAACCGTCGGATCAAGCCGGATGGCTCTACCCTTACATTATTTGATAAAGTTCAGCTCAAGAGCTTTATTGATGAGGAAGTAAGCGGCAAGAATAATAAAGATGAATTGATTAAAGTGACAGCATATGGTATTCAGGCGGACAGTCTTGGTGGTGATCTGACGACAATCGGGGCAGAGGCTTATCTGACGAAAACACAGTTGACCAAGATCTGGGGAATCGTGAACAGAAAGCAGGGGTGATGCAGCGTGACGAAAAAGAATAAGATTGCGCTGTGCGCTGCCGCTGTTGCCGGCGCTGCTATTATTATCGGTTCGGGTGTATCGTTGGCGTATCTTGGGGCTTCCAATTCAAAAGATAATAGCCTGACTGTTGGCTATGCTGATGAGTCGCTTCTGGAATCCAATTTTTCGGCGCCTTCCGAGGTCAGCGTCACAAGCAATCCTGCCATTACCAAACAATTTTCTGTCAGAAATAACGGTTCCGTTCCGGCTTTTGCCAGAATCTATGCGGAGTTTTCGGACAGTGATCTTGCTGCTCATGCAAAGGTGACGCTGGGGAATAATGCCCCCGTTAGTTGGGAAACATTTAAAACGAATCTAAATTATACAAATCCTGTTACTGACTCAAAATGGCGGTTTGTTCCTTTGTCAGACGGTACTCAGGACGGAAAGATCAAGGGATATTTCTATTATACAGAGGCGTTGGCAGTTGGCGGTGAAACGCCGAACCTGTTTGATTCCGTCACCATTGATTATGCTCGTTATGACGGTAATTCGGAACTACAGGATGGCAGCAACATTGACTTGATCACTCCACTGGAAATGATCGTCTATAGTGAACTGGTTCAGACTGTGGAAACCGGAACGAAGACCGTAGAAAATACGGACGTCTATGGTTATGACTATAAAGATACTAATAATGGATGGCTGGAATGTTGGAAGAGCTTTTTGAAAGTCACATAAAACAGTTGATCATATGTTATCAATCACCGAAACCCGATGATGCTTTGCGGCACACCGGGTTTTTTTATTTTGCTGAACAGGACAGCATAAAGGTTCCATATTTCAAACAAATCTCCTATTATCACACAGACTTTCATAATTATGCTATGAAAACGATGGGGCAGGGATGCGGAGCAGAGCCTGCGCACCCGATTTCGTTTTTGTAAAGATACGAAATAACCGTTTGGCAAGGACCTTGGATAACGAAATGGGGATCGGAAGCAGTCCGCTGAGGGTTCCAAGGAGCGAAGCCCTGACAGATTGGGGGAATCGACTTTTTGATCAAAAAAGTCGAGAAATTTCGTTGAAATCGGATAAAAAATACAGTATAATAAATGATAGGGCATTCTATCTGTTTTGCCTATCATTATTCAGAAAAGGAGAAGGTGCGGATGGCGAGTGAAATGCTGAAAGCGGTACTTGCTGCGGAACAGGAATGTTCTCAGAAGGAAGCCGAAGCCAGACAAAAGGCCGAAGCAGATCAGGCTGAGGCAAAGAAAAACGCTGCCGAACGTGTAGCGCAGGCCAGACAACAAGCGGAAAATATCCTTCAGGATCATGAAAAGACGCTTGCTGCTGAAGCGGAAGCCCGGCGAAAGCAGGGAATTGCAGAAACCATGGCACAATGTCAGGAGCTTTCCGCTTGTGCGGAACGTAACCGCAGCAGGGTCGCAAAACTTGTGGTGGAAATGCTGACCCGTGTATGATGCGGTGATGACCGTGAGACTGAAAGAAAAGTGGTGATAATTATTTGGCTAAGTTAACAATGAAATCGGTAAGGATCATTGCGCTGAAAAAAGACAGAAAACGTCTGCTGGAACATCTTCAGGACAGTGCGCTGGTGCAGGTCAAGAAGGGAAAACAGGTCTCCGAGGGATTTCAACGGATTGATAAGTCCCCACAGATCAAACAGTTTGAGCGTAATGCGGAAATTACCGAACAGGCTCTGAATATCCTGAAAAAACTCTCACCGGAAAAAAAGGGTCTTCTGGCATCCTTTAAAGGCCGGAAAGAGATTGATCCGGATGAAATCGGCAGAATCGCCGCAGAATCCGCAAAAATTCTCGGTGTCTGTCAGAAGATCATCACGCTGGAAAAACAGCGTGCCGACTATGCGGCAGAACAGATCAGGATCAGAACTTCCCTGGCTCAGCTTGAGCCGTGGAAAAAATTAGATATTCCTCTGAACACGAAGGATACGCCTACCACAGCGGTATTGATCGGAACACTCCCCAAAGCTTATGACGATATCACCTTATCGGAAGCATTGGCGACAGAATGTCCCGATCTTGTCTTTGAATTTGAGATTCTCCATACCTCGGCGACCATGACGTGTGTGGTGCTTTTTGCACCGAAAAAACAGCGGGAACTGGCTGAAAAATCCCTTCGTACCCTGGGATTCTCCCAGCCGATCAACCCTACCAGCCGGACTCCTCAGGTGAAATCCAAACGGCTGCAGGATAAAAGTGACGATCTGCGCCGGAAGGATGAGGAAGCGGAACAGGAAATCATCCGACTGACCGAATATCGTGAGAAAATCTGTAATACACAGGATTATTTTGAACTGCGTATTGAAAAATACAAGGTGATCTCGGAACTGGATCAGACCGGTCATGTATTTGTCCTGAACGGCTATGTGCCGGAGGAAGACTGTGCAAAATTACAAGCCGTTTGTGAAAAAGCGGCAACGTGTGTGGTAGAATTTGAGGATGCGGACGAGGATGCACCCATCAAACTCAAAAACAATCGCTTTGCGGAACCTGCTCAAAGCATTGTCACAATGTATTCTACTCCTTCCCATGCGGATATTGACCCGACGCCGGTATTGGCGTTCTTCTTCTATTTCTTTTTCGGAATGATGTTTTCGGATGCCGGATATGGTCTGTTGATGATCATCGTAACCACGATCCTGCTGAAAGTTTTCAAGCCGGATAAGGCGATGAGGAATAATCTGAGATTATTCCGGAACTGTGGGATATTTACGGTATTCTGGGGACTGGTCTTCGGCAGTATCTTCGGAGACGCGCCGGCCATGTTCTATAAAATGTTCACCGGTAACGAGATTACCATGAAGGAATTATTGCCCTGGCCGATTCTCGATACCCAAAAGGATGCGCTGATGATCATGATCCTGTCCATTGCTTTAGGACTGGTTCATATCTTAGTCGGTATGGGATGTAAATTCTATGTCTGCATGAAGCAGAAAGAATATGCCAAGGCATTCTTTGATACAGGATTCTGGATGCTGCTTTTGTGTGGCTTTGCCGTGCTTGCCGCCGGAATGGCAGCCGGTCAGATCGTGATCTATATCGGTGCAGGCATTTCCATTGCCGCTGCGGTCGGACTGATCCTGACACAGGGCAGAGGGAAAAAGGGAATTTTCGGAAAACTGATCGGCGGTGTCGCCTCCTTGTATGACATCACCAGCTATATCAGTGACCTGCTGAGTTATTCCCGTCTGTTAGCCCTGGGACTGACGACCGGTGTCATGGCGCAGGTATTCAATATGCTTTCGACTTTGTTCGGAACATCGATTCCGGGTATCATCTTCATGATTGTGATTTTTGTAGCAGGACATCTGATCACGATAGGTCTGAATGCGCTTGGTTCTTATGTGCATACCATGCGTCTGCAGTATGTCGAGATGTTCAGTAAATTCTATGAAGGCGGCGGCAAACCCTTTGAGCCGTTTTCTGTCAAGAGCAAGAGCTTTAAAACAAAGGGAAGTAATGATGACTAACCGCAATTCTCAGCGGACAAGAACTTACGGAGGTTTTTAAACATGGAAAATATGATCGGTATTATTATGGCAATTGTAGCGGCTTCGATTGCAACGGTATTGGCAGGTATCGGTTCTGTAAAGGGTGTCGGCGGCGCGGCTCAGGCATCCATGGGAGTGCTCTCTGAGGACTCTTCCAAATTCGGTAAGATGCTGGTACTGACACTTCTTCCCGGTACACAGGGTCTGTACGGCTTTATCGTCGGCTTCCTGATTCTCATCAACTGCGGCGTATTGGGCGGCGACATTCCCACCCTTGGACAGGGCATTGCTTTTGTCGGTGCTTCACTGGCTATCGGTTTTGGCGGTATGCTGTCCGGTTTTGCACAGGGCAAGGCGGCTATTTCCGGTATCGCTATGACTGCCAAGGATGAAAAGAACTTCTCTAAGGCAATGGTTTCCATCACTCTCGTAGAAATCTATGCTCTGCTTGCTTTCATCGTTTCTCTGCTGGTAGTTATCTCCGTTCCCAACCTGAAATAAGTGTGAAAAACGGAACTTTTCACGCAAACACTTTTCTGTGTGAATCGGAATCGTTCAGGAAAGCGATGATTATCTGATAATGATATAGTTGATAATCATTTTGAGAATTATAAAGTAAACAAATTCACCCGTCTTTTGTGCAGTGTCTGCGCACCGTTATGGTCTTTGCCAAACGAAATCGGGGGCGGCAGCTTGCCGACGGGGAACGAGGGGCAGTGCCTCTCGCAGGGGTTCGGGGTTGCGTCCCTGAACAATAGAAAGAGGGTGTGTGAATGAGCAGTGGAGAGAAGATTTTAGAAACGATACGGATGGACAGCAAGAAAAATGTGGAGGAAATCCGTGAAAGATCCAGAGCAAAATGCGATGAGATCAGCAATAAGGCAAGAGTCAGAGTCAGAGAAATCAATGCCGAGACCGAACAGAAAAAGGCCGAGCAGGAAGTCAGACTCAGAAAATCTTACCAGAGTAAAATTGAACTGGAAAAAAGAAATACACTGCTGAAGGCAAAACGTGCCGAAATTGATCGGACCGTGCAGGCAACACTGCAATATATGAAAAATCTTC
>CACYCN010000127.1 GCA_902772895.1 uncultured Ruminococcus sp. | reverse complement strand
TAATTCTTTCTTCTGATAGGAACAACTTCCGGATCATAGGATTTTTCTATGTCAAAAGCATTCATCACATAATACTGCGTGGAGCTTTTCAGATTGAAGGAAGGAAGTCTGTCAAGCGTTATACATCCAAGACCCTTCAATGAGTAAACGATATAGAATGATGCAAAGTAGTCTCCCCATTCCTGATGCCTGAAACGGAAGATCTCTCCTGACAATTCGCCAAAATCGAACTCCTTGAGCAAGTTCCAGTAAAATGACGGATCGTCGGATATATGGAGCTGGTTCATATCCTTGCCGGTTATCTCTCTGATACGGTCAATGATCTCGGATTTCCTGTTCAGCCAATCTTTTATTATCGGAAGCGCATCTGTTTTATCAATATGATCGTCTCTTGTGCGGTCTGTCTCATAGGCAAGATAAGGCGCAATGATGTAATACAGAACGAGATAAGGCGATTTATCCGTGGTGCTTTTTTCTTCGCAGGACTGTTGATATGCATTGTGATGGAAGCTCTGAAACAGATCGAATCCATTCTTGATCGAACCGATCTCTTTCATCCCGCCCTTTCGATACTGTGAATAGAAAAGAGGTCTTTTGAGCAGACCGGTGATTTCTTTTTTGGCTTCATCGGAGATCTCGCAGTCAAAATCGATCTTCGGGATCATCTCTTCAAGCTCTGAAAGAGCAAGAATCTGATAATCATCAGACAAGTATTTCTTATCGGTTTTGTTTCTTGTCGTGATGACAACATAAGTCTTATCGGTGTTCAGACAGGAGATCTCATCCTGAATCTGCTCGATGATACTGAAATTCTGTGACGTTTTTCTGTCCATCATTTCATTGTATCCGTCCAGAAGGAAGAGATAAGTGCTTTTAGGATTGAAATACGGAATCCCGAAGTGTCTGAAAAGGTAATTGTTGCCGGAAGAAGATCTATCGAGCCGGCTTTCGTGTTGTCTGTCAGAGATCACCTGATTCATTGCTTCATTCAGCAGTTCTGAGAGAGAAACGGTATAAACATGACCAAAGTATTCGCCGCCGTAATTTTCAGCAAACATTATGCTATGGATACCGGAAAGAAGAAACGTCTTACCCATTCCGCCGTTTCCGCACAGAAGACTGTGTCTGAGGGGCGTTTCCTTATCAAGAATATAATTAACAAAACTCAGCGTAAAATCTCTCAGGTCAGCCGTACTCTCAACAACAGCATTGCCGGACTCGTCAATTACTGACTGACGATACATTGTCCAGTCCAGAATCGTACGGAGACTTACTGCGCCGTCATCAATTGTAATATGGAAATCCGATGCAAGCTCATGGGTCTTGCGAATGATAAATCCATCCAGTTCGGTGTTTTTGACAATCTCTCTAACGGCATTTAAACTGTTTGCAATGGTAGATGACGGCTTGTTGGGATCCTTTTTTGATCTCATATCAAGGTTGATCATCAGCTCTTTACTGTCAGCGTGTCCGCCGGCAATATATTGCCTCATCAGATAATTCATTATCTTTTTGGCTTTTTCCGGCAGACATTCCTGCTGTTCCATGATTCCGTTGTTTATGATTGAAAAGCGTCCGGTTTCGTCATTGTATTCAGCCGCTTTCTTTTCTGATTTATAAATGATGTAGACAGACATAGTGCGCCTCCCCGCTGTTATATTTCCAATCAACCGCTGCCAAAAGTGATGTGCAGTACTTTATATTATACGATTTTTCATTGCTTTTTTCAAGGATTATCACGATAAAAATGTACAAAATACACAAAATACACAAAACGTTCTGTTCTCAATAGGGGTTGTCGTCATTGGAACTTCCATAGGGATTTTTCCTGAAATCAGGTAAAAAAACGGTAATTTCAACGGATGTTAATTTCTGTGAAGTTGTTGTATCATTGATATTACAGCATTCACGAAAGAGAACAAATACCCTTGAAGGGAGGGAAAGGTATCAAATTTGAATCTTTAGATCAGGAGGATATTTTAGGTACTACAATATTCCAATACAGGCGATTTGTGATTTATCGAAAAAAGGGGACTGTTTTTCTGTCGGAAATATCCTCGGATGATCAAACTCTGAAACCGGTTGATGAGAAACTTGTTAAAGAAATTGTCAGGCAGATCGTAAGAAAAAATCTATAATGGTTCTTTTCGTTTATGCCATTAGATGGTATGTGTTTTGGAATTGATATCGGGAAAACAAAGTGATATTTATCACATACTGCGAAGGAGAAGATGAAATTGAGAAAAGATAGGATACTTGTAATGGGCAGTTTTTTACTGCTGATATGTATGATTTTTACATCATGCGCAGTCAACGGCGACCGTAATGCTCAGGAATCTGTCAATACTAAATCTGTGGTCAATAACAGCCCTGAGAGTTCTGCCTGCGAGAAGCCGTGGGAGACGGTGTATAACAGGAAACTTCATGACTTCTATAACGAATACAATGAAAGATACTCTTCGCCGCAGAAAATATACTATGATATGGATGATCTTGACGGTGACGGGATCCCGGAGCTGATTATCAGCGAAGGGGACTTTCATGCGGCAGGATGCAGGATCTATTGTTACGATCATTCGGAGCTGATCGAAGTCGGGAGACTCGGCGAATGGGGAACATTTTCATTTTATCCGAAAAGCCGTCTCATCCTCTGTTCCTGGACAAGTCAAGGACATTACAACGCAAAATGGTATGAGATAGCCGATCATGAGCTGAATCTGTTATACTCGTATGGTTTCATGTGGATCGAAGCGGATCAGAAACAATATGAGATCAACGGTAATTTGGCAAGTGAAGAAGAATATCATCATTTTCTCAATGACCATTCAGACAAAAGGCCGGACAAGGATGAGGAAATGATCCAATCAGGAAGAGGGAAAGCATATTCTCCGTAATAATTCGGGAGATATCTTTCCGAAGGATGCGAATGAATGATCGGATATTCAGGAGAAGAAGGGAGCATGCAATATGTTGCTGTTAATGATGGAATGGCATTGGAGTGGATGGACATTATTTAAGCCGAAATCGGGCGGGATCAGATTCCACGGCATAAAGGTGGTACGCTGTAAATTGGGCGCACTTCCCAAGTTCGGCTCAAACTTTTATTATGATTTTGAGGTGGCTGAAAAACGTACATGGACGGCGCTGATCAATGTATCCTGCGGGGGAAATCATAAGGTCTTTGACAGGATCCGCCTGAAACGGTTCCTGATGCAGGGATATCATTCGAATACTCGCGATTCAGGCTGGATCTTCAAATTTTTGCTGATATAATGACAATGGGAGGTATGATATGAGTATTTATATAACCGGCGACACCCACGGAGCAGTAGAAGCATTCCTTAAGCGTAAAGAAAAAATCGCCGATACACTGACAGAAAACGATAAGATCATTGTGTGCGGCGATTTTGGGTTTGTATTCAGATATGATAAAGTCAATGGCCGCTATGCTGATGAATGGAAGCTTGACAAATTGGAAGAACTCTTCCCGTGCGAATTGCTTTTTGTATCCGGTAATCACGAAAATTTTGACAGACTTTATGCGCTTCCTGATGAAAAACGCTATGGAGGAACTGTTAAAAAAGTTCGCAGCAGTATTTTTTTACTCAAGCGGGGCGAAGTGTATGAGACAGAAGGAAAGAGTTTTTTTACCTTTGGCGGGGCATACAGTGTTGACAGACCGTTCCGGACGGAAAACTATACATGGTGGCCGCAGGAACTGCCTTCTCCGGAAGAATATCAATATGCGATAAGCAATCTGCAAAAGCACACTCATATTGACTATATCATCACACATACGTGTCCGCTGAGAATCATTCATTGGATGGGAAAGTATGCTGATTCACGGGATGCCGAAATCGTAGGATTCTTGGACTGGATCTTTGATACCGTTGATTTCAGACAGTGGTATTTCGGGCATTGGCATATGGATAAGGGCTTTTATCATGACCGTATAATAGCCTGTTATGAAAATGTTTATTGCTTGGGTGAAACACCCCGCAAATGACAGGAACTGGATGATACGGAGTTTCTGAGTGAGTTGGTACAGAAGTGAATATACCATAAACGCAGTCAGGATGCTGCTGAATGAAGGAGTGAAAACAAATATTCATTATGTGCTTGGCAGGAACAGCATTGATGAAGCGATCAGACGGCTCAGGGAGAACGATTTCCCCGAAGGTATCAATGCGGTGATCTTCCTTTTGCATAAGCCTGCCGGACAGGGAACTAATGCAAATGTACTTTCCGCAAAAGATGAAAGAGTGGCAGAATTTTTTGCGCAGGTCGATGCACTGCATCCGTTTAAAGTGGGGATGGACAGCTGTAATGTTCCCGGTGCGCTGAACTTTTGTAAAAGCATAATGCCTGAGTCGCTTGATACCTGCGAAGGAGGCAGATTCAGCTGCTATATCGGCGCAGATATGACAATGGTGCCGTGCAGTTTCGATCAGGGAAAAAAGTATCAGGTATCGCTCCGGAACAGAACGATTGAAGAAGCCTGGAACAGCGAACCCTTTGAACATTTCAGGGATAAACTAAGACGTGCCTGTCCCGACTGTAAAAAACGTGAGCTATGTATGGGTGGATGTCCGCTGATGCCTGAAATTGTATTCTGTGAAAGTGAGAAAAGAAAAATTTAACGATAACGGAGGGTAAACGATGAAGATCAGGACGGATTTTGTAACGAATTTTTTACAACGGTTTATAAAACAGACACGGAAGAGATCAAGAATATGGAACACAGGGTCAGAAGATCTTATTAGTGCATATAGTGAATACAGCATGCGTGACGATGAAAGTATTTACTCTTTCATATATGGAGACAAAAATAAAAATGAGGAAAAGAAATGGAACATAGAGAACAGAGAGTATCCTGTGACCGTATATGCTTCCGTAACTGATGTTGATAATGCGACAAGTGTTGAGAGCATTGAAAAGGTTAAGTACGGAAGCGCCCAGGATCATGCTTTGTTATATTATTGCGGCGTATGTATCTCAGCGAATGGATGATTATAGTTTTGACAAGAACGCAGACGAAACGGCAGAGCTGCTTTCGGAAGAGTCATTCAGCGAGGCAGTCTCGAATATACTCCGGCTTTCCCGGGTCGGGGCTGTGCTGCCTTTTGTCTGTCGGTTTGGCAATAAAGATCAGATCAAGGCTGCAATACAGAAATATGAAACAAGCGACGACAAAAAAAGAATGCTTGCGGCTCTTGTTCTGAGCGATACTTCCACAGCATTCTGGTATCTGAGAAAAAAAGGGGATCTGCGAGTATATGCGTGGATAAGAGGTAAGACTGAAGAAGAGATCAGCGAGAGGTTTATTAGTGATATCGGCCTTGACGAAAACGGCAGGTATTTGTTTGATCTTGAGACCGTTAAGGTCTATGCGACCCTAACGCCTGATTTTACTCTTGCATTGTCCGACTCTGTAACGGGTAAGGAACTGAGAACGCTTCCCAAGAAAGATATAGAACCCGCTCTGCTTGACAACGCTTCGGGAAAACTCAAGGAACTGCGTTCGACGATGAAAGACGTAGTGAAGTTCATGAAGAATCGGCTTTATAACGGCTTTCTTGATAAAAAGAGCTTTCCGTCAGAGGAATGGAAGGCGATATATCTGTTACAGCCGCTTTCCAATATGATCGCCCGCAGAATTGTATGGTGTCAGGGGGACAGAACTTTTATTCTCAGCGAAAAGGGAATAATTGACAGTCTGGAACATGAATATATACTGACAGATGAACCGGTTGTGATCGCTCATCCTATGGAAATGACAAAGGAAGATGTGAGAGCCTGGCAGAAATATTTCACAAGAAAAGGCCTGGCACAGTTGTTTTCTCAGATATGGGAGCCTGTTATAGAAGAATCATCCTTCAGTCCCGACCGATATTCGGGTATTGTTTTTGATCCGGCAGACCTGAGGTACAGGGAAAACGCAGGTATCAGTTTCAGGTGGTTTGGTTCAGTCGCATTTAAATACTCGAATGACCTGACGATCAAAGGCTTTTCGGTGGAATACGGAAACGCTCCTATGGGAAAGGTCTATATTCAGAAACTGCAGCCTGATAAATGGGGGCGCCGCACCAATCTGATCATCGGGATTTTGGACAGGATCGCTTTGTATCCACAAATAAGAAACGACAGCCTGACTTCGGATTCGCTGGATGGTTTTACACTCTATCAGATCATGCGCCTGATAGAACTGGCTGTCAGTGAAAAGTCTCTTGATTCAATGATCGTTCTTCTGAACGATAAGCACGAACATTTCGGTGATTTATTCCCGATGAAGGACTTTATCCTGAAACTGTGAGGAGAACAAATAGCCCCGGATCATATACCGGAAATGCGCAGGCTGTTTCTGAGAGCGATACCATGCAAAATGGGAAAATATCCCAAATACCCGGAGTCTATGAACAGCAGGAAGATAGAAGTGTACTGTCTTTTTGAAGTTCATATCAGCCGAAACGATGACTGTTGTCATTCTTTTGAAAGCCAGACAGACCTACTGCTATGAAATGAATCATAGCGGCAGGTCTGTTTCTGTCATAGCGTAAGAAAGATTATCGTCCGTCAAGGTTGGTCTTCAACATATCTGTATCAGAATTCTGCGCCGAAGTTCTCCATAGAATCGATCACGACAACACATTCCGGATCGACGTGCCGCATGACAAAATACATCTGTTCTTCGGGAATCGCTACACAGCCGCCGGTTCGGGGTTTTCTGTTGCCGAGACAGTGCAGAAAGATAGCAGAACCTGCTCCGGCTTTTCCTTCCTCGTTATAGCTGATATTCAGGCAGTATTGATATTCATACGGATAATCTACGATATGCTCACTGTCATCGGTTTTTAATCCGGGGTAATCCTTGAGGCTCACCATCTGATTATAGTTTATCTCATTATCTCCCGACCAGTATGTATCATTGTCAACCTTTGTATAGGGGATCGCGCAGGAGTGTTCACGGAAGGTGGCGGAACTCGATCCTACTGACCGTAAGTTTGAGAGCATGGAAGATTTTGACAAGTATATGACCAAGTTCCACCTTGCATTTACCGACCTGGTCAACGAGTCCTCCAAGCCCGAAGTCAATGCGGCTTTGTATCAGGTCAGGGATACGGTGTCTTCCGCAAGAGCTGAATACAATAATAAGAAACGCCAAAGACAGGAAGAGATCAATGAACACCGGGGCGAACCCGGCTACATTGTGCCTCCTGATCCGGAGAGATCCAAAGTATGTGATCTTTCCGAGAAACTTTTCGTTTACATCGGTTCTGATGTAAACGAACAAACATTCAGAAATTTCCGTGAGTGTGCCAAGTGTGTGGATCCCGCATACTATGATCTTGAGGGTGATGAGAAGGCTGTCCGGAAGAGAAAGGATGAGATCGCAGCGGTCAGGGAACCTTTGATGGCTGAGAGCGGCAGAGTGTACGCAGGGGGCAGGACCCTGGAGCGTATGGACACCTTGAATCAAAAAAAGACCGACGAGATCGCCACGGCTCAGGAATACATAGATTTCACGAGAAAGGTTTCCCGGCTTGCCGCAAAGAAGCTCAAGACTCTGCCCGATCCTAAGACCCTCCCCGAGGAGATCAAGACCAAGAACTATAAGGAATATGTTTCGAGTCTCAGGATAGCAGCCAATATCCAGAACAGATCCAGGATCATTATCAAGGATACCAACAGAGTGATGGAGAATCTTGCCAGAGCTTCTCAGGCGCTGAACGGTGAGCTTGAACAGAACAAGAACAATGTCAGCAAGGAGTTCCGTCAGAGCGTTGAGAATAACGCCGATGTCTTCACGAAACATTACTTTACAGCTAAGGAGAAAGCCAAGGGTTTTGCCGACGATCAGGATATGATGGCCTATATCGACGTCAGAAAGCACGAGAGATCCTGCATTGAAGCCGCAATGAATGTGGATTACACCAGGGAGCAGATCTTCGATGTCAAGGAGAGTAAACAGGTCGAAAAGGTGATCAATGCTCTTAATGCCGATATCCGGCGTTCCGACAACGCCAATAACGTGTTTATCCGCCACAATGACTATGACAATGCTGTCCGTGCTATGAAAGCGCTGGCAGTGAATCTTAAGGAATACCAGGATTTCACCCGCAACCAGAGCAACTCCGGCAACACCGAACAGGAGATTCTTGAGAATACCGAAAAGAAGGCGAAGGCTCTCCGTGAGTCTGCTGCTGAAGCTGCTAAGAAGCTGGAAGCTTACTTAGAACGCAAGAGCAGGAGCGGTTCTCTTAATGAAAAGGGACAGAAGCGTGTCGAGACTTTCCAGAAGGCTCTTAAGACCACCAAGAGCATCGGTCACATCTGTGACAACAGGCTCTTTGAAACCGACGCCAGAATAATCGCCATAGGTAACGCCAAAATGCTGGAAAGCGATCTCCAGGCGGCGAATGAAAAAGCTATCGCTTACCAGGAAGCCGCCGACAATAAGAGTTTATCCGGCATTGAGAGAACGGCTGCTCAGCATGCCAGTATAGGCGTCGGTGTGCTGAAGGATCTCGCTGCCGCTAACCGTGAACTCAATGAGAAAGAAAAGGCGCTTGCCAAGGATGCTTTCGCCTCTATCATCATATTCGAGGAGAATCTGTTAGACCCCAAGAGTAACCCTACGCAAGCAGAATACGCCGCGCAGGTTTCAGTCCTTTCCCATGACCCCGCCTTTGGCAGAGCAGTCAATCTCAGCTCTGCCTGCATCAGAGATTTCATCGCATGCGAAGACATCTCCGATGAGGCTTCCAAGATTTACGATAAGTTCTTCCAGGATAAGTACGCTGAAAGAGAATCCCAGGTCAACAAGGAGAATGTCAACAAGCAGCAGAAACGCCAAAAGGAGCGTAACTTCGAAAACAAGGGACCCGTAAAGAATCCCTTCTGATCCTGTCTGACATATGCCCTCATATTGCGCTGTTGCGCGGTATGGGGGCGATCTGTTATGCGAAAGTCTTTTAAAAATTTTTCCCGTTGATGCATCATTTCGGTATGATACTATTATCAATTTAACAAGTGGATAAGATTCGATTTCTTAAAGTAATACTTTCGATAGTGTGAAGTAATGGCGCGGTCACGCACCCGGAAGCGGACAGGAAAGATCGAAACGATAAACGATAGAATGGATATTGTGGACCATGAAAAGAAATGATATACTATGAACAGAATACGATATATCCGAGATCACTCTTATGATTTTCGAGAAACATAAAAACGAGGGACAATAAATGAACATTAGTAATTTTCGCTATCATTTCAGCAACCAGATCGCCTCACGAGGCAAAACCTATTACAAGGAATCCCGTATCAAAAGTGTTACAAAAGCAGAAAACGGGCATTTCATCGCTTCTGTCAAGGGAAGCTATCGCAAATATGAGGTGGATATCGGGATAGAGAAAAATGGGAATATTTCTTCCGCTCATTGTACCTGTCTGTATGACTATGGTTATTGCAAGCACATTTATGCGGTGCTGATCTATCTTGAAACGATCTTTGACGATCAGATCTCTGACAGAAGCTCGAATTATCTTCCGAAGCTGATCAAAG
>CACYCN010000126.1 GCA_902772895.1 uncultured Ruminococcus sp. | reverse complement strand
GGCATTCGGCGTCATTTGATCCGTCACAATACCACTGTCATCACATACCAGTTTCACCAGACAGGAATAGTACCGGAATGATATCACTTTGCTCTGAAAATCACTGTCCGTTTCTGTCGTCAGATTGGAAACACCGCTATTGGCACGAATATCATCTGCTGTAATATGATCCGTTTTTCCGGATGCAATCTGATCCAGTCCGTTACTGACGATCTTGATCGGGAATGCGTCTTTGGTCGGCATACCGTCCGTGGTACTGATCATCTTACGGTCAGAGGTATCATTAAAGTAGAAGTCCACATTCATATGCAGGAAGCGGATCACTACATCCCCGTCAGTAGTGGTACTCACTTTTTCTACGGAAAAGCGATTGCAGTAATCTTCATAATAATAGGTGGCAAACATATGGAACAGGGAATCATTTAATGTAAACTGATCGTTCTGTGCATCTGTCTCTTTACTTTCCTGACTGAATTCGCCGCTTTCAGACGAATACCCCTTTCGGTATTGTTCCAATCGTTCTTTGATACGGTCTGATCTGGTTTTGTCATAGCCTTTTTCCAGTGTCCGGATAGCCTCATCCTTCTGACCGGAAAGATAATAGGCTTCTGCCAGTCCGAGATAAGCGTCAACATCGGTATCATTCAGGGCAATGACTTCTTCGAAATACAAAATCGCATTTGCATAGTCCTTTTCATCCAGATACTTCTCCGCCATGGATAACTTCTCCGTATATAATGAATCGTGCTGACGATTAAACGACACGATCGTAATCAGAACCGCCATCACTCCTAACAGAACAATGATAATCGGCATCATGATATAGATATATTTTTTTTGCAACGTCGCCGCACCCCTTTCTCATTTGATTTTCATTTGACGCTGCTAATACTTTCTCCAGGTATCATGGAATTCCTTGATCCAGCGTCTCATGAAAAGCTGAAAGGCAGCAAACAATATCACCGCTGCTGCGATCACAACCGTTCCGATCACAATATACTCCTGTCCGCTCATCCTCTCACCCTTTCTCTTGTCAGTCTGCGCCGGATATTTCAGGGGATCCGGTTCTTTCCGTCATCAGATCCTTTCAATAGTACATATCATATAACGTCCGGAAGTCCCGGTAATCCACACTATTCTGATCCACACCCTGACTATATTCCATTGCCTTTCCGACATACTGTCTGGCACCGTCATAGTCCTCCATTGCCTGACACGTCAGCGCTAAATACAGGTTCATCCGGAAATCTTTCGGATAATGCTTCAGTCCTTCTTTGAGACTTCTGACACTCAGAGAATAGTTGCCGGTGGAGCGGCTGATCTTTCCCAGATTCAGATAGTCCTCATAGGACGGTACATATTGTTCCAATAACCGATTCAGATGTTTTTCGGCTGATTTCAGATTCTGTTCCGTCACGGCGTCCTGTGTATGACGGGAATTATTGTACAGGATATGTTCGCCGGCACATTTGCGCAGCGTATCCGGTTTTTCGTCCAGCGAAAGCGCCTTCTCGTAATACGTGATACTATCCTGATACTGTGCAGCGTCATGACAGATATCCCCTGCCAAAACACAGCACCGCGCTTTCTTTTTCGGATCGGCAGTACTTTGATAACAAGATAACGCCTGTTCCAATGCTGTCTGATACTCTCCTCTGACATAAGCGATCTCTGCCTGCGCCAGAATCAGGGAAGGATGATCGTATTGGGCCGCTCTTGCCTCTTCCAGTATGCGTACCGCTTCATCCAGTTCATCATTCTTCGCTAATGATACCGCATAATCCAGATAAAGATCACCCGGTTCATCCAGCAGGTCTTTATAACGATAGGCTTCTTTGAAATAGGACACCGCCTGTTTATAATCATTTTCATTATAGGCACAGTTGCCCATCAGATAAAATAGTTCTCCCTTTTCTTTATCCGTAATCAGATCATGATAATCCGGTTCATTCAGAAAATCATTTCCTTTACGAATCGCCTGTTCATAGTCACCTTTCTGACAGAGTTCCGTTACTGCCTGATAATCCTGTGACAAATGCTGTTCGACAATTTTTGCATTTCCTTTCAGAATTAATCTTACGCCTATTACGATCAGAGCGGTAAATATTAATGCTCCTATTATCTGAAAAATGATATACCGCCGGTATCGGAAATCCCGTTTCTTAACCGTCTCCAGTGCTTCCAGAACCTCCTGCGCTGACTGGAACCGTTCCGTAAGATCAGGACTCCGCATTTTATCAATGATTTCCAGAAATGCTTCGCTGAAAGGAAGCTGTTCATACGCTGTCAGCTTCGGCAGATTCATCTTCCGGACATCCTGTTTCTGCAGGGTGATCAGATAGTAAAACGTAGCGCCGAGACTATAAATATCACTGCGTCCGTCAATCGGGTACTGTTGGGCTCTCGGATCACCGGCTTTCAGCAGACAAACATGGGTATACTGTTCGGGAGACGCATATTCCAACGTCAGTCCGTATCCGCCGGCAATATTGAAATCAATCAGACAGGCGTCTCCGTTTTCGTCGATCAGGATATTTTCCGGTTTGATATCACTGTGAACAATCGGGGGCTGGTGACGGTGAAGTGTCTGTAATGCCGAACAGATCTGACGCAGCCATTTTGTCAGTTCTTCCTGTGAATAATAACAGCCGCTTTCCATCAGACATTTCAGGTCATAGCCTTCAATATAGTCCATGACCGTATATACATCTCCGTGATAGGGAAAGACATCATATACTTGCGGAATACAGGAATGTCTGACGTCCTTCAGGGCATCCGCTTCAATACAGATCTGCTGTACCGTCATCGAACCTGCCTTGACTTTCTTCATCACGACATATTTATGCAGTCTCAGGTGCATGGCCAGATAGACCACTCCCATGGAACCTTTCCCGATCTCCTGCAATACCTGATAGCATCCGTTGATGACTTCTCCCTTTCGCAGCACCCTCCTCACCTCACTTTTTCCCGACTTCCCTGCAATACCCTCGCTGGTTTCCGGACTTCATTTGAATCATTCTTTCCGTAAAGCCTGATTCAAATACCTTCCGGTTCATCTTATTTGTTTCTGTCATATTGGGTAATCATATCTTTCACACATTATATGATAATCAGGTATTTATGACAAGGAACATATTTCCGAAAGGGAAATATGTTCCTTTGTCAATACCTAAGTCACGCCTTAAGCTGCTGCCTAAGTGTTAACTTATCGGATCAGACACCACTGATCATGCTTTTTTCTTTTTCTTCTTGACGATGACAATAATCACTACTGCAATCAACAGTACGATACCGCCGATCACGCCGAAGAATAACAGCTTGTTGCTATAGAACTGTTCAAACCATGTTGCTGAAAGCTTGAACCGAATGGTATCATCCTGGAACTCGTTTCCTGCCTGATCGATCGCCACAACACTTACATCAATGAATCCCTCATATTGACTGGAGTCAAAGGGAATCTTCAATGTTACGGCAGAACCTTCGCTGACGGTGATCTGATCCGCAGTATAATTCAGCTTTTCTCCGTTGACTTTGATATACAGATGGTCATACAACTGTTCAAAAGCTGTTTTCAACGCTTTTTCGTTGTTTGATTTTTGCGCATCCTTTACGTCCTCCGCAAGCTTTGCAATGTAATCATCTTCACAATAGAAAGAAATGACTTTGTTGCTTTCGCTGTAGAGTTCCTGATCTTTATTAAGTCCGCCAATGGTTACTTCCGGTACAGACTTATCTTTCCTGAATTCAAGCATCAGCTTAACTTCATTATCTGATTTCGGACTGAAATTGTCATTCTGATAACCTTTCGCTTCGGCTGCTTCTCCTGATGCCGTCAAAGCCGGAAGTTTTTTATCATAAGAGATAAGCCTGATACTATAGATACCGTCTAAATCAAATACGCCGCTCTTAATCTTGTATTCTACTTCATTCCAGCCATTATCATCATTCTTTATCACTTCTGCGCTGATATTACTGTCACTCAGATCGGCAACTTTGTTTCCGCCAAGACTTACAATAACATCATAGTCGGTGATAGGATCGACATTGATTTCTCTGACCACAATATCGGGAACCTCATTCGTGACATATTTCTCTAACAGTTCATCGGTATTTGCATCAGGAATATAGATCGATCCGTTACGGTTCACTGCAAAGACAATGGTTTTACTCTTCTCATTCGCAGCTTTATCCTTCGCATTTACAGTAAAGGTATAAAGTCCATCCTCCGGAAGCGTTTTGGCTGTGGAATAGATATGAGTTACACCATCGGAACCGATGTCTTCCGAAAAATCATTTTCATTCAGAACACCATTTTCCTTTTCAGCCTTGTTCGTTTCGGCATTCCATTTGCTTACGGAAATGACCAGACTCGGATCTTCATAGTTATAATCCATACACTCATATTTGAAGAAAATTTTTCTGTCTTTGGAAGCCTTGCGGCTGTCTTCTGACATTTCTTCATCATTGATGTACATTCTGATCTCAGGCTCGATCTTATCAACATAGATATTGTTGTAGTTGGCGGGTCTCGCTTTGTTTCCGGCAGGATCCGTAAACTCAAGAGCCAAACCATACTTACCGGACTTCTCAAAGGTTACGGTTGCCTGATAGGTATCGTTTGAGGATGTTGTGTTCAGCCATTGAACCGTCGGTGCCGTTACACTTGTTTTGTTGTCCTCACTGGTTGCCGTAATCGTAAATGCTGCCTTCTCCGTGAAGAAGTTATGCTCCTTGACGGTAATGGTGGCAGTCAGCGTTCCGTTGGAGTATTCTCCCGATTTCACGCCTGTTACCGTAATTTCCGGCGCTTTATGGTCAATGGTGAATGTCTTCTCCTCTTTATAAGGTGTAGCGGCAGTATTGCCTGCCTTATCCTTACAGTTAACCTCCAGGCTATAATCACCGTCGCCGACAAAGTCATAGGTTGCTACATGCGTGTCCGTATCCCTTGCAGCGGCTTGTGTGATATCCATATTGGACCAGCTCAGTGTTCCGACCGATACCGGAGAACCGTCCTTCATCACTTTCACTTCAACATCAGCAGGATCAAGGTTACGTTCTGTAATGGTAATCGTAGCTGTTCGTTTATCCACCGGGAAGTATTCTGTTCCTTTATAGGTTACGCCGGATGCACTCTGCGAATACGCTACACTGATTGTCGGTGCTGTGGTATCAATATTGATTGTCGTACTGGCAGAACCGGGATTATTGACTCTGTCATAGGCAGTAACTTTGACCTGGACAGCATTGCTGTTGAAACGTGCCGGAACCATAAAGGTAAAGGTATGAGACTGACCGTTGTTGACATCAGCTCTATCCACCTGAATAAAATCAGAGGTATAGGGGGTGGTACCGTTGGTCGGATCCGTCAGAGCATACTTATACCCTTTGATACCCGAACAGGAAACAGGGCTACCGTCTTTCATCGTGGGGTCCTTGAGGATGACTTTCATTTCTACCTGACCGTTATACACTTTACTCAAATCCTGAGTACTGTCAAATTCAACCGTCGGGCTGACCTTATCGACGTCCGGATTTGTGGTATCGATCATCAGTCCCTGCTTATCATCTTTCGCATAATAAGTTCTGCTATTACCGCAGAAGTCAGTTACTTTCAGTGTAACATAACCGGTAAACTGAGGCAGGATTGCTTCAAACAGATGGTTCTCTGTACTATTGGCTTTCGTAAAGTTACAATAACCTCCTTTGGTATTACCGCTCAGATAATCGTAATAGGAATATTCAATTTTCTTAATACCGGCAATCTGGTCTTCACCAAATACCTTGACCTGAATTTGCTGTCCATAGATTCTGAACGTCCAGCGATCATCGGAATTATCGTCTGACTGTTTGCGCATAGAGTTGGTCAATGTAACACCTGTAGCGGTGAGACCATCAGACTTTTCGTTATTTTCGAAGACTTCATAGGTAGGCTTTCCGGGAACGGTATTATCCAGTACAAAGTTCGTCTTATCCTTGGTTTTATCGGTAATATTTTTAGCATTATCGGCAAGCTTAACGCTGAAGTCCTGATAACGACCCTGTGACAGTTTCACTTTTACAGTCCAGATCTTACCGTATGTATCATCATCCTTCACTTCCCATGTTACATTGGAATTGCCGGCAACCCACTTGTTCGACTTATCCTTACGATCATTCTGATACCGCGTCTCTACGAACTCCGCACCAAGTTTGGATTGTGAATGATAGGCTATGTAGTTATACTTACTGCCGTCATCACCTTTTTTGACAATCGCATTCGGATCAAAGGAAATATCCTTTACCGTAATGGTTGCGGTAACCTCACCGGTCTGGTAATAATCATAGGGGTTATCCGTAGTCTGCTTTGTTTTCATTTCGCCAAAACCATCGTATTTCACCTTTACATCAGGAACTTTTGTATCAATCGCAAAGGTAGACGGATTAAAGGGAGAATATTCCTGTTCATTGCTCAACTCATTGCCCAATCTATCCTTCAGGTAATTGAATAGCAGTTGATAATAACCATCCTGATTCAGCTTCACTGTTGCCTGATAAGTGTTATCAATTACTGTACCTGATTGATCTTTCGCCTTACTCCATTTGGGGAATTTAAAATTCTCAATCTTATCGGCTTCCTTCATTTCCTTACGGATGTAAGATGTAATCGAATACTTAAAGAGGTCTTGATTCTCATCATCATTCAAAGCTTTCTCTGTCAGAGTTCTGTCAGTAACCTTAATAGTTATGGTTCTGGACTTCGGATAATAGTTCAGACCGTCCACCGTATTCCAGGTTTCTGTTTCCTGGGAATCTTTATTGTATGTTACTTCAACGACAGGTTTTGTGGTATCAATACCAAATGTAGTGGTTGCCGTATGGGAATGTGCCTCTGCAGGATTACTGCCATCCAGCACATTGTTTTTGACGATAACCTTAGCACAGAAGTAACCATCCTTTTTGATGTTCTTCGGATCTACATGAAGATTATACTGACACGAGGTTACTTTTATTTCTTTATAATTACTATCCGTGCCAACACTGGTTCCGTCTTCCGTTTGAGCGCTCACTCTGGTAAGGGTAAAACCGCCTTCGGTAATGCTTTTTGAATTCATATTACCTTCATCCGCCAAAGTAGCAATTGCTGATTCTTGAGCCGCATTATTGAAAATTTCCTGTGCGTCCTTCAGTGTACCGCTGTCAGAATAGTACATCTCAACGGTTACATTCTGAAGACCGGAATGGATATGTTTACCATCATCATCCTTTACCGTAAACGAAAGGTCAAACGCTTCGTTTGTCCACTGGGTACCTCCCACTTTAACCATCGAATCCGGATAATTGGCAAACAAGATATAGGGGCTTTCTCCTTCGCTACCCACTTTATTTTTATCTTCTCTTGTCACAGCAATTTCCGTTGCCTTCATCTTCTCGTCAAAGGTAACAACCTTTGTATAGGATTCATCTCCTCTGTTCAGACGGTCATGTGCTGTCGCCTGAATGTTGTAATACACATCCAATGCAAGATCAAACGAGTAGCTGATGCTGTGGTATGTTTTTTCGCCAGCAACTGTTTTAGACTGGAGAATTTTCTCATTTTTCACAAAATCACGATTCAGGAATTGGGCGGTATTCGTTTTGGCATAGAGCAGATTTTCAATCATAATCGCATCTGTTGCTTCGTCTCCCGTCATTTTCTCGATACCGGCGATGGAATCCGAAACGGTTACGGTGGCAGTGATTTTGTAATCACGATAAATACCGAAAGTGATGATGCTCAGCAGATTATCGATAACACTTCCGTTATACGTGATCGTAATCTCCGGTTCGCTGCAGTCAATACCGAACTTCTCTTTGCCACTTTGGGTACTGTTGCCGACACCGTCATTAACAGTAGCTGCAAATTCATAGAATCCTTCTGCCTGATCCACACTAAACAGATTCTGATCCACGATGATTGTGGACTGGTAGGTGTTGTCATCAATTTCTGTCCACCCTGCCTCTGTGAAGGGATTTCCTTTGTTTTCTTCTGTGTTGGTGTTGTTGACCTGACACTTGAAGAAATCCTCCTGCTCTAACAGCAGCAGTTGGTCACCGGAGTCCGGCAGGGATTTCATGGTACGGTCTTTCACTGTTACAGTAATCTGAACCTTCTTGTCATAAACGGGAACGCCATCAGCATTAACCTTTTCACCGATACTTTCTTCGTCACTGATTGCTTCATACACAAAGCTTACCTTCGGCGCTTCCAGATCCAGACCAAACTTGGTAAATACGGATCTTGAAACAAAGGTTTCATCGTCTTCACGTACATTGTTTGTCGCTGTGACTTTAACAAAGTAGTAACCGGAACCAAGTGATTTGCCTTGTTCAGTGGTTGAAACGTGTAAGGTATACTGACAATCCGTAACCTTTACCTTTTTGAAATCAGTATTCTTATTGTTTCCTCTGGTAAGGGTCATAAAGTCAGCATTTGTTGTTTTTTCACCATTATCAGTCAATGTTGCAATGGATTCCAATTCGCCGTTAAAGAACTTGTTACTGGCTGTTTTATAATTCGCAGCATCGGAGTAATAAACCTCTACCGTCACATCATGCAGACCGGGATGATCTCCCTGATAGTCGGATCCGCAGTCATTCACGGTGAACTTGAGATTCACGTCATTCTTTGTCCAGAAAACGGTTTCGGCCTCATCGCCCTCCCCTTCTGTAATCTCACATCTTGGTTTGATCGTATCATGGAATGTAATCTCCGGTGATCCATCAGACCACATCAGTTCCTTGACATTGAAGCCTTCTTCTCCGTCTTTC